>NZ_QHHQ01000003.1:600000-859554 GCF_003258595.1 Acuticoccus sediminis | reverse complement strand
GCAACCCGCGCCTCAGGGGGTCAAAATTGGACGCCGATCCCCCGCTCTATGGGGTCAAAATTCCACGCCGGATCACAGTTTCTTGCGAACGTCGTTGACCTTCGCAGTGGCCTTCCGGTGCTCCTCGGTGAGGTCTTTGCCGAAGTTGTCGATCGCGGTTTTCATCCGCGAGATCGAGTAGGCCTTGGACTTGATCGCGTCGCGGAGCTTCGGCTTGGACATGTCGGCGCCGATCGACAGCGCGTCGGCCTTTGCCTTGGCGAGGAAGTCGGTGACCGAGATGTCGCCCCGGAAGATCAGCGCCGGGTCATCGAGGACGCGCTCGACGAGCTGCGCGGTGTCGGTCGTCATCATGTCCGCCATAGCGGGGCTCCCATTGTTCGTTGGTGTCGAGGGCGCTGACTGCATCGTCAGTTCGGCTGGTCAGAACGCCCGCATTGCGTTGCGTCGCGTGGCGTTGAGTTGCGGAGCGTAGAGTTGCGGCGCGGCGCGGCGCCGGCCTCGTATTGCCGGGCCAGGGCCTCAACGGCGGCCGCGGCAATGTTCTTGTTGTGCTGCCGTAGGTGGGCCGCAGCGTCTCGGCAGTAGTCGGCCCGTCGGCTCAGCTCCGACGCGTCCACGGGTCGTCTCCGTCGTCGAAGTTCTCTCCCAGAAAGGCAGGGACCTTCGGGCGTCGACGGATCTGCATGACCACGCCGATACCAAGGATCACCGCGACGCCGAGGGCCGCACCGCAGGTGAAGCCGGCGATCAGAGCTGTCTGGCTCATGGCCGCCCCCCGATGATCGTCGCTGGCCCGAAGATCTCGACGCTGGCCCACTGCTGGCAGGAATGAGCGGAATTGATCAGCATCATCCCGAGCTTCTGGGCGTCTTCCCGCGACAGACGGAGGCGCAGCTCGCCGCCGTCCTCGGTCTCGAAGTCGACGCCGATCCTGCCGCGCGTGACGTAGGCGCAGGTGTGGCCGGGGCGGACGGTGAGGGCGGTCATTCCGCGGCCTCGAATGGCAGGCCGAACTCGCACGGTCCGGCGACGGAGGAGGGCTCCAACTCGGCGGCACGCCTCGCCTGCCTCGCCTCGAACCCGGCGTCGTTGACGGCGTCTTCCACCATGCCGGCCTCGGCCACTTCGACGGCGCGGGTCTCGGCTCGGCAAACGACGTCCAGCTCGAGCGCGAGCTTCTCCAGCGTCTCGCCGTGGCGTTCGATGTCACGCTCGAGGCATTTGCGAGCATCCCGCGGGAGCGAGGTGCAGATCTCCACGAAGATTGCGCGCATCGTGTTCACGTGAGCACGCGCTGCTTCGACGGCGATGAGGTCTTTCACTTGGTCCAGCATCACGCGGTCTCCTGGCGCTTCCACCACGGGGTGTGCGTCTGATCGGACTTCCGGCAGTGCATGAGGGCCGGCGCGTTGGTGCCGTCGGCCGTGAGTTGGTGCTCGCAGTCGCCGCAAAGCGGGGACCCGCAGACGAAGCCGCTGTAGGTCTCCGCGCACTCGTGCGTCGCCGGAGCGCCGCAGCAGGAACACTCGACGTTCGCGTGTGCGGTGCAGTCTTCGCGGCCGCACTCGCCGATCCACGCGAGGGTGAATGTGCAGGCGGTCATGACGTGACCTCGCGCGGCCTGGTCTCGCGGAAGCCCGGCGGGTCGTAGAAGGTCGTCTTCGCCGCCTCCTCGATCCTCATCTTCGCGACTTCGATCGTGTGCTGCAGCTCTTCGATCGTCCGGGCCGCCAAGCCCAAGCCGCGGCCGGCACTCTCCAGCTCGAGGTGTGCGACCGCCTCCAAGGCCTCGCGCTGGGTCATGCCCTGCAGGCGAGCGTCCTCGTAGAGCTGGTCTACGGTATCGCGGTGGGTGTCGCCGATGGGGAAGGGCGCGTTCATGCGCTGCCTCCCGCGACGCCCTGCCGATACGCCTGGATCGCTTTGTCCAAGGCTCGAATCTTGCGGTTGAGGAGCCTCAGGCGGTCGGGGTTGTGCGTCCACGGCGTGTATTTGTGCCGGGTGCGCTCCTGGTAAGCCTGCCCACGGAGAGCTGTGACTTCCGCCACCGCCGAGGCCTCAGCCTCAGCGTCGGTGATCCTCTTGGCCATCAGTGCACCCTCGGCCCGAGGATGATGCGGAGGGCCTCCGCGTAGTCCTCGCAGCGCAGGGCCTCCTGCATGCGGAGGAAGGCTTCGGTGTCGCAGGGAAGGGAGTCCTCCTGGATCACCTCCTCAGCGGCGGCCCGCTGCCCCGCCGGCCGAATGCTGACGGCGGCACCCACCGTCAGGCCCGCCCGGCGCAGTCAGAGGGGAACCCGATGAGCCGCAGCGCCGCCGCCTCGTCCCCGCCGCAGAGGGCTTTCGCGGTGGCGAAGTCCTGATCGATCTCGGCGAGGGCCGCGGCGTTGAAGGTCTGGAACTCACGCGGCGACCAACCGAGCGCCTTGGTGGCGTTCTCGCGGTGAACCTGGCGGGCGAACTTCAGAGCGACGGACGCCGGGTCGAAGTCCTTCTCCGGGGCGTAGAGGTGAGGGCTGATGGCGAGGCCTGTGCCCCGCAAGGTCGTGTCGTGAAGCACCGTGTGGCCTCCTGTCGTGTGGTGACAGGACAAAAGTTGCCGTTTCTGCAACTCAATGTCAATGCAGATACGGCAACTTTTTTTGCGAAGGTGGTGGGGCGATCCATACTGAATGCAGTTGCAGCAGCATCCCTAGCCAGGCGGACCGCCGCCTTCGAACAACGCCGCGCATCGTTGGTGGCGCTGGCGTTAGTGGTCGGGGTTGCCGCGCACGCGGAAGCCGCAGGACCGATGGTCAATGGGCTGGTAGACGAGCAAGTCCGCGGGGTGGGCACTCATCCGATGAGGCTGATCGCCCACGGTCGGACCGCTGCTCGCTGGGGAGGTGAAGAAAAATTCACTGAAAAATTCCTCACCCCACATCGTCTCGTAAACGACGGCGCCTTCGATAACGATCTTCTGGCTGATGGTGATCCTGAGCGATCGGCTGATCACTTGATCGATACCAGGATAGTTCAGGAGAACGGTGCGGCTCTCCCCGTTTGGGAAGCCGCGCCAGCGGGCGACATTCCAACCGCCTTCGCACGGGGTGAACCGCTTAGGCGCGGCGGTTTCGTTGAGGGGTAAATAGCGGACGTTGAAATGGACCTCGTACCACTTGATCGGACTGCCGCCGGAGTTGGCGATGGTCAGAGTAATTCCGAAGATAGGGAACGTGTCATCGCGAACGAAGTGAGCCGCATCGGCCACAACGTAGGCTTGGGTCTGAACGCGGCCGATGCGGCGCTGATCGTTAACCAAGTGGTAAGTAAGGACAGCAGCGCACGTCGCAGCGACGGCACTTCCAATGGCTGCGATGGCTGCAATGTCGATCATGACGGGCAGCGTGACCGCCTCTGCGAAGCGCTCACGAGCTTGGCCATCTTCGTAGCGCCTTTCTCCATCGTCGCCATTGGGATCATGATCATCTCGTTGGCGGCGGACGCGTTCCGAGGGCGCTGGTACACGCCCTACCTGCGATGCGCATCGGGTCGGCCGCTACTCACCGCGGGGGCATTCACGTCTCATCGTCTGCTGCTTCAGCCCTCATAATCGCAATGAACGTCTTCACCGCCCGTTTCTGACGCTCTGGATCAAGTCGTTCGAGTTCCTGCAGGGCGATTTGGGCCGGTGTAGGTTTCGGTGGTTGCGCCTTCCGACCATCTTCTTTTGGAGGCATACTGAACAGCGCCGTGTCAGATATGCCTAGCGCTTCCGCGATAGCTATCGCGGTTCCCATATCGATCCCGCTCTTCCCACTGACGTATTTGGAAACCGTCGGGTTAGTGACCCCAATGCTTCGGGCCAGCTGATTCTGCTTCACCCCGAGGTGGTCCAGCCACGCCTTGAGGAAGGCGCTGGGGAGCGTTCGCTGCTGTGGTGTCGGTCTGCGAGTTGCCATTGACGCAACAGATAGCATCGCGACCGCGGTTCCTGGTTTCAGATACGGCAAATTCGTCTTGACGAGATAGTTGCAGATATGGAAACTTCAAGCCATGTCTGATCCTCACCCCCTCAGGAAGTACCGCCTCGCAAAAAGGCTCACCCTCGATCAGGTGGCGGTCGCGCTGGGCGTCGACCGCAGCACCGTTTGGCGTTGGGAAAGTGGCGAGCGTGATCTGACGGCAAACGTGATGCGCCAGATCGTAGCCTTCACGGAAGGCGAGGTGACGCCGGAGGCGCTGATTGAGTTCCGCCCTCTCCCGAGAGAGCCTCATCGATCGCGTCGCGAAGCTGCCGAAGGCTCGCCCGAGGCATGATCACTTTCACAGCCTCATATGCGCGCCCGTCACGCTCACTGAGCATGACAACTCGGAAAAGGTTACCATCGTTCAGGGTCTCTATGATCCCATCGGTAGCAAATACTTCTCCTGCACTATACAGCTCTATGGGCTGTTCCATAAAGTCCTCCCGTTTCAACTTACGGGGGAATGTTAATTCCACATCAGTTGCTTTGACTACGGCAAAAGTGTGGCCATGGGCAATGCCCGGTCAACAGGTCCGTGCGACTGCAACTGTTTGCGTGACATCTAATTGCGGACAGCAGACCCGCCGGCGGTTCCTCCCTCGAACCACCACGGCCGTCGGCAAACTCGCCGGGGCGCGGCGCGCCGCTGCCCCAGCCTTTCTCTTAAGTGGGCACGTCGATGGCTGAACTACCGGCGATGCCCCTCTTCACCGACGCGTACCTCGGCGACACCGGCCACCTGACCACGATCGAGCATGGCGCCTACCTGCTGCTGCTCATGACGATGTGGCGTCAAGGCGGATCACTCACCAGCGACGACAAGAAGCTCGCTCGGATTGCCCGGATGACACCGGGCCAATGGGCTCGAGTTCGGGACACGATCATGGAGTTCTTCCATGACGAGGACGGCGAAATTCGCCAAGGCCGTCTGACGGACACGCTCAATGCTGTCAGACAGAAATCGAAAAGCCAGAGTGAGAATGCTCGGGCTAAGTGGCGGAAAAATAAGGCATCGGCATATGCCACGGCAGAGCCGTCGCAATGCCAACCTGATGCCTCCAAAACCAAAACCAAATCTTCCTCTTCTACGAAGAGAAAGAAGGAAGGCGCTGACGCACCTCCCTTCTCAGACTTTTGGGAGAGGTCCCGAGAGACGTGGAAGACCCTCAACGCACCAGCAGGTGGAAAAGCCGAAGCTGAGAACGCGTGGAAGAAGCTTTCCAACAGGGAACGTTGGGTCGCGTTTCTCGTCCTGGATTTCTACGCCGCCTCGATCCGAGCCCAGCGGACGGCGACCTTCGCTCTCAACCCGAAACACGTCTGCCGCTACCTGAGCCACCGGCTTTTCAGGGAGTGGGAGGACCAATGCACGGACGACGACGATGAGGCTGAAGAACGGTCCGCCGACGGACGGCACGACTCCGTCGAACATCACGCAACTTCGCCCGAACCAGCCCGCCGCGAAGCCGGTGGGGACGATCACCTGGGCGGACTATTTCCAGACGGCCCGCCAGTTCACCGGGCCGATGGGCGAGGGGATCACGCTGGACGCGGAGATCCCGTCGCAGCGACCTCCGATGGAGGCTTGGCAGAGGTTCATCACCTCGATCGGTGGCGGCGCGAGCGCCAAATGCCGCCGGATTACCGAGGCGCTGACGTGCCCCGGCGGGCGGCTGTCGCAGGAGAGCTTCCCGACGCGATGGCCGGGCCAATTCACGGGCAACCCCCACGACAATCACGGTTTCACTGAGGAGCGCGGTTGATGGACCTCGACGCGATCCACAAGGCTGAGCAGGGCATCCTCGGCGCGATGCTCTCCCGACCTGACGCGCTGGACAACTTCGACGGTGTGCTGAGGGCGGAGGACTTCGCCGTGGAGCCGCACCGCAAAGCGTTCGCGGCCATCGAGCGAGCAGTGGCGACGGGCCAACCGGCGACGCCACTGCGCATTGGCCGCGAGCTCGGCAACGACATCGGTGGGATGTCCGGTGCCGAGTATCTCGGGCGGTGTGTTGCCGCAGCGGCTTGGACGATGTCGGTTCCGGACCTCGCCTCCGACATCGTCGAAGCGTCCCGGCTTCGTCGGCTTGGGAACCTCTGCGCTGACGTGGACTCCCGAATCGGCGGCGGCGAAAGTTCTGCCGCGATACTGGAGGCGGTCGAGCGCGAGACTTTCGCCATCGCCGAGCGGCGAGGGGACACCCGCTACGCGTCGCTCGGTGAGGCTGCGGAGATGGCGCTGAAGCTCGCCGAGGCGGCCTACCATCGTCGCGCAGGACTATCGGGCTTTTCGACTGGCCTCGCCGACCTCGACAAGCTCATGGGAGGCCTGCAGCGGTCCGACCTCGTGATCGTCGCCGGGAGACCGGCATCCGGCAAGACGAGCCTGGCGACGAGCATGGCGAAGGGACTGGCGGCACAGGGGCTCGCAGTCGCGTTCTTCTCGCTGGAGATGTCGGGCGAGCAGCTCGGCATCCGGCTGATCTCCGAGGCATCCCGGATCTCCGGATCCCGGATCGTGCGTGGCGCCATCAACGAGGCAGAATTCGGCCAGCTCACGGACGCGTCGAGGGACATCGGCGGGCTTCCGATCTTCATCGACCAGTCTGGCGGGCTGACGATCGCTCAGCTCTCGGCACGGGCCCGCCGGCTGCGCCGATCCAAGAATATCCAGGCCGTCGTCGTCGACTACCTCCAGCTCATGCAAGGCGAGGGGAAGCGCGGCCAGAACCGGGTCAACGAACTCACGGACATCACCATGGGCCTGAAGGCTCTGGCCAAAGACCTCGATGTTCCGGTGATCGCGCTTTCGCAGCTCTCGCGGCAAGTCGAGGCACGCGAAGACAAGCGCCCGCGCCTGTCGGATCTGCGCGAGTCCGGATCGATCGAGCAGGACGCGGACATCGTGATGTTCGTCTATCGCGAGGAATACTACCTCGCGCAGTCCAGGCCGAAGGAAGGCACCGACGCCTTCTTCGAGTGGGAGGCGAAGATGGAAGCCGCCCATGGCAAGGCGGAGATCATCATCGCCAAGCACCGGCACGGCCCGACAGGCACCGTCGACCTGTCCTTCGATGCGTCTCTCACGTCGTTCGGAAACCTGGAGCGTGCCGCATGAGCGCGCTCGTTCAAATTGGCGACGGGGCATCCGCCCGCGTGGCGAATGATGGCTGCGGGGTCCACCCAATCGGTGGATCGTTCAGCGCTGGACGGCTCGACAAGGTGATCGAGATCGTCGCCGCTGAGACCGGCCAAACGCGTGGTGGGATCCTCTGCTCGACCCGTGGTTCGCCGCGGTCATCCGAAGCGCGCTTCATCGTCTACTACCTGATGAACACGTCCCTTGGGCACCCTCTTTCGGAGATCGGCGTGCTCATGCGTCGAGACCGAACATCGGTCGCCAACGGCGTCCAAATAGTCGAGGGCCGTAGGGACGACGAGCGCTTCGACACGCTGATCAAACGACTGGAAGACAGGCTCTCCGAGGTCCGTCTCTTGGCTGTCCGAGCCACCGGCGCGGCAAGGAGTGGCCCCAAACACCTCGTCGAGGCAGGCCGATGATCAGCCTCATTTGCCTCACCGCCTCGCTCTTCACGGTCAGCGCCACCGCCGCGCTCCTCGAGGAGCGGTTCACCATCGCTCGCTGTGCCCTGGAGGTGATCACGCCTTGGGCCGGCGCATCCCAACCATCTGCTGGAGGCCTCGCATAATGGCTGCGACCAACCGCATTTCGCCGGAAATGATCACCGGCTTCCTCACGCGCTTTGAGAACGTCGATGCGGAATTCGCATCCGACCATGGGGCGCTGATGAAGAAGAAGCGCGACGACATGAAGGTCCTCTTCGACGAGGCGAAGGGGGCGGGCGTCCCGAAGAAGGTGATGCAGGCCGCCATCAAGCGCCGCAAGAAGCTCCGCGAGTTCGATGAGGTCGGAGAGGCCTTCGACATCGACGAGCAGTCCCAGCTCGAGATGGTCTGGGATGCTGCCGTCGAAGGATCCGACGAGGACTGGATGAAGCTCGGCCATGAGGCGTCAGGCACTTCGTCCAGCGACGGCGGCGACTGGAAGCAGCACGAGGCTGTCGTCGCTGACGTCGCCGAGAAGGGCGGGGACGCCGTCATCGTCAACAAGGGCGGCCGGGTCGCGAAGAACGCGGCCAAGGACAAGGCCAAGAAGCCACGCAACTCGACCACGACCGAGGACCGCATAGCCAAGCGCGCGAAGGCTGTCGGTCTCGCGCCGGCAAACGAGGGCCAGACCGATATCGAGGACGCGGCGAAGGCGGCGACCGATCGCGATTTCGCCGAGGCGGACGCCGAGACCGAGCGCTTCATGGACACGTCGACCAACGATCGCGCCGCCGCGACCGTGGACTGACGGAGCAACGGGCCGGGGGCAGCGGCTGCGTTTGACACCCTCAACCGCGTCCCCCCGAAGACGTCGACCCGGCGGCGGCCCGAAGTCCCGGGGATCATTTCAAGGCGAACGGCAGTGCGAACGAAACCCGCACCCCGAGACCGAGCCGGGCGGTGGCCTGAGCACCCGGCGACCATTCCGAGGACGATAGGATGCATTTGCTCAGTATTGATCCAGCGTCGATCAAGATGGGTTGGGCGCGATGGCGCTCTCCGGATGAGATCCGCTCCGGTGTCGAGACCCTTGGGTCTTCTCATGATCCGATGGCAGAGAGGCTCAACACCGCCCGGGAATTCTTCCTCAGGAAGATCCAGGCATTTGACGATCGTGGAGCACCGTTCGACGCGATCTACGTCGAAGACTTCGACGCCGAGGCATGGCAGCGCGGCGGAAAATCCAACGCTAAGACGCGCGAGGCGCTAACTAAGATCCAGGGGATGCTTGAAGAACTTGGTGTGGCCACTCGCACACCTGTCGAGTTTGTCGCCGTAGGCACGTGGCGAAAGCACTTCCTCGGTATCGGTAAGGTAGGGCGCGGAAAGAAGGCGCCGAATTGGAAGCATCTGGCGGTCCAGCGATGCCGACAATTGGGATGGTCTCCGAAAGACCATAACGAGGCCGAGGCGCTCGCCATTTTGGACTACGCGCGCCACATGAAGGATCGACCATTTGCGGCCTCTTCCGGGCCACTCTTTGCGGGGCGCGCGGCATGACCTCCATGGCCGGCACCAACCAAGAGTGGGACGTCGTCGCCGCGCCGATCAGGGCGAAGGCTGAAGCGTTGCGGGACGAGGCCAGGCGGCTCGGCATCCGCCGAGAGTTCGACGTGCGTGTGGCGTCCGCTGACATCGTGTTCGGTCTCTGCAGCCGGGACGCCGAGCGAGCCAACCGCGCCGTGGACGCCTTGGAGCTGCTCGTCGCGGCCAGTCGCCCGGTCCGCCGTCGGCGGGGGCGCGCATGACTGCCTCCGTCCGTGACAACGCCATCCGTTTCCTGCGGTCCCGTGCCGAGAAGGGATGCACCGCGCCGCTCGCGCTGATCGCCAGCAAGCTCGAGGACGCGACGACCACCCGTGACGATGTCCGCCGCGCGCTGCGGGACCTCGAGCGCGAGGGGCTGGTCTCGTCCATTCGCCGCGGCGGCCGAGGGCGGCTCGACCGGGCTGTGGTCTACCAGCTCGGGGGCGCCGCATGAGCCTCGACGCTTACCGCGATCACATCGCGCGGAAGGCCATCGCGTTCGACCCGGCGGGCTTCCGCGTAGACGAGGCGACGATTCCGTCCTCGTTGTTTCCGCATCAGCGTCACGGCGTGCAATTCGCCCTGGAGTGCGGCCGCGCCGCGCTGTTCTACGACACCGGCCTCGGCAAGACGCGAACAGCGCTCGCATGGGGCGATCAGGTGATGAGGAAGACCGGGAAGCCGGTGCTCATGCTGGCGCCGCTCGCCGTCGGCACGCAACACGTGCGCGAGGCGGTCGAGCTAGGCGTTGAGGCGGAACAGTCCCGGACCGGATCGGCGCCCGTCTCCCCGAAGGTCGTCGTCACCAACTATGAGCGGCTCAAGGATGTGAACCCGGATCTCTGGGGCGGGGTGATCCTCGACGAGAGTTCCGTCCTCAAGAGCTTCACCGGCAAGACGACACGCGCCTTGATCAAGTCGTTCAAGCGCACGCCGTACCGCCTTTGCTGCACGGCTACGCCCGCTCCGAACGACCACACCGAGTTGGGGCAGCACTCTCAATTCCTCGGCGTCATGGACGCGCCGGAGATGCTGTCTCGCTGGTTCATCGCGGACCAGACGAACATGGGACGCTATCGCCTCAAGAAGCCTGCCGTGGGCCCGTTCTGGGACTGGGTTGCGTCGTGGGCTCGCTGTGTGTCGAAGCCGTCCGACCTCGGGTTCAGCGACGAGGGCTTCCAGATGCCTGAGCTCGTCATGCATCGGCATCTGGTGGCGGCCGACCGGAGCGCGAATGCTGGGGGCGAGAAGGACGGCCAAGCGCGGCTGTTTCGCGTGCCCGACACCTCGGCGACGTCGATCCACCGTGAGAAGCGGCTGACGAGCGCAATGCGGGCCGAGCAGGTTGCCCGCATCGTCTCGGCCGAACCCGATGAGTCGTGGGTGATCTGGGTCGAGACGGACTATGACGCCGACGCCGTCCACGCGGTTCTTGATGGCGTCGTCGAGGTCCGTGGCTCCATGTCGATCGAGAAGAAGGAAGAGCGCCTACGCGCCTTTTCCGACGGCGAGGTGCGCGTCCTCCTCAGCAAGCCCTCGCTCGCCGGATTTGGCTTGAACTGGCAGCACTGCGCTCGGATGGCCTTCATGGGCCTCAGCTTCTCATACGAGAGCTTCTATCAGGCCGTTAGGCGCTGCTGGCGGTTCCGTCAGGCGCGCGACGTCCATGTGCACGTGGTCTGTGCCGATACCGAGGACGCGATCTGGCATGCGGTCAACCGCAAGGCCGGCGACCACGACGTGATGAAGGCCGAGATGACGGCCGCCATGGCGCGAGCGGCTCGCAAGTCCGGCGTCCGCCTTTCGTACATCCCCGAGCAAGAGGCCCGCCTACCGGCGTGGATGGTGCAACGATGAACGTTCTCGATCAGGCGAGCGGCGACGGGTGGGCCGCCTTCAACTGCGATACCGTAGAATTTACAGCCGAAATGCCTGAGAGCAGCATAGACCTCAGCGTCTTCTCTCCGCCGTTTTCGAGCCTCTACATCTACTCGGACAGCGAGCGCGACATGGGCAACGTGTCGAGCCACGATGAGTTCTTCGTCGCCTATCGGCATCTCGCCCGCGACCTGTTCCGCGTGACACGCCCGGGGCGCCTCTGCGCGATCCATGTGAAGGACCTCGTCTACTACTCGAACAGCTCGGCCAAGGGGGACCGCGGTCTCTACTCGTTCACATCAGACTGCATCCGCGCGCACGTCGAGGAAGGGTGGACCTTCCACCGCCAGGTGACGGTGTGGCGGTGCCCCGTGAAGGAGATGCAGAAGACGAAGGCCGACCGGCTCCTCTACAAACATTTCCGGGAAGATGCGGCGCGCACGGGCGGCGGAATGCCGGAGTACATCCTCGTGTTCCGCAAGTGGTCCGAGGGGATGGAAGGCGTTGCACCGGTGCTCCACCCGCCGGCCGATTTCCCGCTCGACGTTTGGCAAGAATGGGCCTCGCCGGTCTGGATGGATACGCGCGAGACAGATGTCTTGAACGTCGGCGCCAAGGGTGATGAGGAGCGCCACTTGTGCCCCATGCCACTCGATCTGACCCGGCGCCTGGTTCTCCAGTACACGAACGCCGGAGAGACCGTCTACTCGCCGTTCTTGGGGATCGGGAGTGAAGGTGTCGTGTCCGTCCGTAACGGGCGAAAATTTCTCGGCACCGAACTGAAGCCTGAATACTGGCAGCTCGCGTGTCGCCACCTGAGAGAGGCCGAACGAAATCGCGTCGCGGGTGACCTGTTCGGAGCGGCGGCATGACCCGAACCCACCCGAACATCAGCGACCTCTTCCTGGCCTACCTCATCTCCAACGGCTTCGAGCCTGACCCCGATTCGACGCACGCGGAGATCGTCGAACGCTTCACGGCAACACGGCCGGACTTCCGGTTCCACGAGTTCCACCGCTGGCTCGCAGACATGGACCGTGCCGCGGCGTCGGCCGGGCGAGGGGTGCACATCGGTCGGCTCGGACAGGCCGTCGTCGACGATCACGCTGAGCGGATGGCGTTCGTCTGGAGTCGGATCGAGGGAAGGGTGGTCGCGTGACCGGAGTTGCCGAGCTCATCATCGACTCCTTCGCCGGTGGTGGAGGGGCCTCGACCGGGATCGAAATGGCCCTCGGCCGGTCCCCGGACTACGCGATCAACCACGATGCCGAGGCCCTTGCCCTGCACGCGGCGAACCATCCCGACACGGTCCACCTCTCGCGGAATATCTGGCAGGTCGACCCGCTCGACGTCGTCGGCCGCCGGCCTGTCGGCCTCGCGTGGTTCTCGCCGGATTGCTTCCCAGCCGGGACACTGATCCTCACCGATCACGGCTACAAGGCGATCGAGACGGTGGATGAGGGCGACATGGTCCTCACCCACAATGGTCGCTACCGGCGGGTCTACGCGACCATGCAGGCGGTCAAACCGCTCCTCAGCGTTTCAGGACAAGGGGTGCCGCCGATCCGGGTCACCGCCGAGCACCCCTTCTACACTCGCTCCGCCACGAACGCGTGGAACAACGAGCGCCGAGCGTACCGGCGGACGCTCGGTGAACCGACATGGACCCCCGCCGCTGATCTGCGGACCACCGGCGCCCCGATGAACGCCGCTGGCGGCGACCTGTCGTTCTGGGCCTCGCCGGCCGTCTTTCCGGCGCTTCCGGTGCCCGAGGTGCCGGGCCGCGGCATGGTGCTCGACGAACGCTTGATGTGGCTCGCCGGCAGGTACGTCGGCGAGGGCTGGACGCGGCTTGGTGGAGGACGCGCGGAACTCGTCATCACGTGCGACCGCCGCGATGCGGACGCGCTTCGCGAGCGCCTCAGCGCGTGGCCGCGTGCCGGACAACGGGCTGGGACCGATGAACTCGCCTGGCACGAGAGGGAGACCTCCACCGCCTACCAGTTCTCGACGTCGCACCAGGGGTTGGTGATCTGGCTCCGGCAGCAGTTCGGACACGGCGAGGCAGAGAAGGCCTTCCCCGCCTGGGCGCTGGGGATGCCAGAGCGCATGCGCGCCGCGCTCCTGGCGGGCTACGTCTCCGCCAATGGGTCGGAGCCCAAGATCCGTGAGGTGGTGCTGACCCACATCACGACCGTGTCCCGGCGGCTCGCCTTCAGCACGAAGGCTCTTGTCGAGAGCCTTGGCACGCCGGCGAAGATCTATGGGCCGCGCCAGAGCACGAGCGTCATAGCTGGACGCCGCGTCAACGCCAGACCGTTCTATTCGGTGCGCTGGCGTCATGAACCCGCTCGCCGTCAGCATGAGCGGGACGATCTGCACTTCTGGACACGTCTTCAGGACGTGGCAGACGCCCGCGAGACGGCGCCGGTGTTCAACATCTCGGTCGAGGAGGACGAGAGCTACGTCGCGGACGGGATCGTCGTCCACAACTGCAAGCACTTCTCGAAGGCGAAGGGCGGCAAGCCGGTGAAGCGCAACGTGCGTGATCTCGCCTGGACCGTCGTGCTCTGGGCGAAGCGTGCCCGGCCGCGCGTCATCATCCTCGAGAACGTCGAGGAGTTCCGGGACTGGGGGCCGCTCGTGGAGCGCGCGCCAGGCGTCTTCACCCCGTGCCCTGACCGCCGCGGCGAGACCTTCGCGCGGTGGACCGGAGAGCTGAAGCGGCTCGGCTACAAGGTCGAGTGGCGTGAGCTTCGGGCGTGCGACTACGGCGCGCCGACGATCCGCAAGCGGCTGTTCGTGATCGCCCGGCGCGACGGCCGCCGCATCGTCTGGCCGAAGCCGACGCACGGCGCGCCTGACAGCGATGGTGTCCGCAGCGGCAAGCTGAAGCCATGGCGGACGGCGGCCGAGATCATCGACTGGTCGATCCCGTGCCCGTCAATCTTCGACACCGCCGAGGAGATCCGCGCGAAGTTCGGGATCCGCGCGATCCGGCCGCTCGCCGACGCCACGATGAGGAGGATCGCGCGCGGTGTCGTCCGGTACGTCCTCACGTGTGGGCATCCGTTCATCGTCCCGGTCACGCACCACGGCGATCTCCGCTCGCACGGGGTCACGGAGCCGGTGCGAACCCAGACGACCGCAAATCGCGGCGAGCACGCGCTCATCATGCCGCACCTGACGAAGTTCCAAACCGGCTCGACGGGCGCGCCGATGGATGGGCCGGTGCCCACCGTGACCGCCAACAGCTACGTGAAGCGCCCCGGCGGCGCGGCACCGCTAGGTCTCGTGGCCGCGACGATGGTGCAGACCGGATACGGTGAGAGGGAGGGACAGGCACCGCGATCGCTCGACATTCAGGAACCGCTCGGAACCCAGGTTGCCGGCGGCGCGAAGCACGCCGTCGTCGCCGCGTTCCTGGCGCAGCACAACACGGGCGTCGTCGGCCATGACGCCCGAGAGCCGGTGTCGACGCTCACCACGGGAGGCTCCTACGGAGCGTCCCAGCAGAGCGTGGTTGCGGCCCACCTCATGAACATGAGGGGAAGCACCCGGAGAGATGGAGAGGCCAACGATCCGCTTTGGACGCAAACCGCCGGCGGCCAGCATTCGGCTCTGATCTCGGCCTTCCTGTCGAAGTACTACGGCCAGGGCGAAGGCGCCGCGATTGACGGCCCGATGCATACCGACACCACCAAGGACCGGTTCGGTCTGGTGACGGTCGAGATCGATGGCGCCACCTACGCCATCGCCGACATCGGAATGCGGATGCTCACTCCACGCGAGCGCTTCCGGGCCCAGGGCTTCCCCGACGACTACCAGATCGACGTCGGCCGCGATGCCGACGGAAACCCGGTACGGCTCACGGCCACCGCCCAAGGCCGCATGTGCGGCAACAGCGTCTGCCCGCCGCTGGCCGCGGCCCTCGTCAATGCGAACTGCGCGGACCTCGCCGTTGGCATGACGGAGGAGGCGGCCGCGTGACCCGCCTGGAACGCATCATGGTCCGGACCGGCAAGCCGCGCCGGATCCGCTGGGTGACCGTCGAACGCAAGGCGCGTGTGGAGCGCCCCGAGAATCTCAAATCGCTGCCTGAACACCGTACGCGCCGGCAGGTCCGGCTGCGGCTCTCCGAGGCGGCCTGAAGCATGGAGAAGAAGATGCAGGGATATTCACTCGCGGGAACGCCAGAGGCCCGGGCGGCGTACTTCAGGCGTGTGTCCGAGAAAGGGGACATGAGACCGGCGCCGCGCGTCGTCGAGGTCGCGACCGCAGATCCTGAGGCCAAACATGAGCGATGGCCAGAACCACGGTCCCGCGAGGACGCCCACGCCGCGCATATGCGGCGCGTCGCTTCGAATTGCGCGCGAGAGATCGACACTGCGGCGCGTCCCGCTCTGGTCCAGCAGCAGGACGTCCCGCCAGCGGCGAAACCTGTGAAGGACACCGGCGATCAGACGCCCATGGGATGGACGCCTCTCAACCCGTCCATGACGTTCGAGACGTTCGTCGCCAGCTCCGACCTGCCACTGGCGCTTGCTCGCAAGGTTGCCGCAACCGAGCGCTGGAGCCGCGTCGAGCACAGCCCGATCGTGATCTACGGCGGCGATGGCCTCGGCAAGACGCATCTTCTCCAAGCGATCGCGGCCACCTCACCGCAGCAGTGCCTCTACGTCACCGCCGAGGACTTCATGTACCGCCTCGTCGGCACCCTCACGAAGGGTCAGGGCGAAGCCATGCGGAAGACGCTGGCCCAGGCGGAGGTCCTCCTGGTGGACGGCATCGATCGGATCACCGGCTCGATGTTCGTGCCGCATTTCGAGCAGGCCATCGACTTGTTCGCCAGCGGTGGACAGCAGGTAGTGTGCACATCGAGGGTGGTTCCTGCTGTTCTGGAGATGCTCGGCCCGGAGACGCGCCGGCGACTGTCCTCCGGCATGGTCGCTGAGATGGCGCCGCCGAATTATGGCCAGCGCAAGGATATCGTCGCCAAGCGGATCGAGATCCACCGGACGGATTTCGCAGCGCTGGCATTCCCGGACGAGGTCGCGGAGTTCATCGCCAAGTCGATCACGACCAACGGAAGAGACCTGGTCGGTGCTGTCAGCCGGATCGTTGCCCACTCCGAGCTCGCCGGCCGGACGATCGATCTGCAGATGGCCGAGTTGGCGATCCTCGATCTGCTCCGCGCCAACACGGTGAAGACGCCGAAGATCGAGGACATCCAGCGGGTCGTCTGTCAGCACTACGGAATCTCGCGGGGCGACCTGGTCTCGGCGAGGCGCACCAAGGTGATCGTTCGGCCGCGACAGGTAGCGATGTACCTCTGCAAGATGCTGACGCCGAGGTCCCTTCCGGAGATCGGTCGTCGATTTGGGAACCGCGACCACACGACCGTCCTCCATGCGGTGCGGAAGATCGATGATCTGAAGGAGAGGGACCAGAAACTCGCCGAGGACATCGAGATTATCACCCGCGGCCTCGCCTGACAGGGGCCGCCCCGTGGATGATCCCGAAGCCATCCTGACGAGGGTCCTGAAGGACTACGACGTCACGGTTCTGGACAACGAGGGCCCGGACATCAAGCCGCGCCAGACCAAGGCCAAGCAGACCCTGGTGAAGCTCCTGGAGCAACACGGCGAGGGCCACCTGCAGGACGTTCTGACGTGCTTTCTCCACACCGAGAACAACGCGATGGCGTTGCTGGCGCCGATCATCAAGGCAGTCTCGTCGCTTCTCCGGGCCCATCCCGAATGGTGGCGTCGCGACACCACGGCTTGGCTCGAGGTCCTGGACCGTATCGACCTCAATCGCCTCCACACGTTCGTGAAGGGCAACATGAAGGCGGTCCCCGCCGACAAGGCGATTGCCACCGAACTCTACCGAGAACTCGCGGGGGAGTTTGCCCCGCCGACCCCCGAACTTTTTGATGAACGATATGAGGGAGCGAGCGCATGAACGCGCCGACGAACGTGAATTGGACGCTCCTAACCCCGAGCGAGAAGACCGAGATCGTGAAGAAGGGAATTCGGCAAGGCCTCTCGGCGTCCAAGATTGCCGAGCCGCTCGGCATCAGCCGGAACGCGATCATCGGTGTCGCCAACCGGGCCGGGCTGTCATTCGGATTGAAGTTTGTCCACCGGGCGGGCCGAGTGCAGAAGGTCGCCCGAGCGGCAGCAGGCCAAGCGAAGGCGGCACCTCAGAAGGCTGTCGTTGCGCAGAAGGTGCCGCCGATCCCGAAGGTGACGCCGGCGCCGCCTCTCCAGAAGATCGAACCGGCTCCCGTAGTGGCCTCAGACCCTGTTCCGATGACCTCTGGCGTGGCCTTCATGGACCTCTCGCACCGGTCTTGCCGAGCTCCGCTTTGGGGACAGTACCCACCGGTCTCGATCGACGACTTTCGCTTCTGCGGGGCCAAGACAATCGAGGAAGGATCCTACTGCGCTGAGCACCACAAGCGCTTCCATCAGGCCATTCACTCCACGCGGATCAAGCCACCGAGCGAGACGCGCGGGGTATCAAAGACGGCCGTGATGGATGCCGTGCTCTCGGCGGTGGGCTCGAGGAGATGGTGATGGATCGCGCTTTGCTGGAGCACGTCATCCGCGAACGCCTGAAGGACGCGGCCCGGACCGAGCGCCGCCTTCCTGCCGGCTCGCTCGGCCCCTCGGCGATGCGGGCGGTATGGCCAGAGATGGACCCGCCCACCAAGGAGGAGGTCGACGCCTACGGCTACACCGATGAGGAGAAGGCCGAAGCGAAGCGGGAGGCGTGGGAAGCGCTCATCCGGAGGCGGCCGGCTACCCCGGCAGACGTCTCCAGAATGATGGAGACCATCGGGTGGGTTGCAAGGTATGTTCATGACGCGATGCACCGCCGAGCAGTTTTCGCTTGGGCCCGTGGCCAAGTGAAGAAGGAAGTTGGGGGAGAGAGTTTCAGGTCATGGTGCAGGCGACACAGCATACACGCAAATCAGGGAACGCGGTTCGTTTCGTATGCTGTGAATGACATCGCGACACACGCACCCAACTTTCCCGAGTTGTTGGTTCAGGCCGAGGAATTGGCGGTGTGTACAGAGCGACCTGATTTCGATACTCATTTCGATACGCTGAGGACATCTGACGACGGCGCTCCGCCACGGCATCAGCACTGGCACATGGAGCCTGGCGCGAAGCCCGTCGCTCACGATGACAGCGACCCCGAAGCGGTCGCGGCGATGATCAATCGGCTGGATAAGGCGCGTGAACGCGCGCGGAAAGCGCAGGCGCGGCGCCGGGCCAAGCTCGGCCTTGTCGACGGATAGGCGAGGAACCCGCGTGGGCGAACAGCGGCTTGCACAGGGATGCCGGCGGCCGGGCGCGCGTAAGGTCAAGGTCGTCACGAACTTGGACCCGGATACCCTGGCCGAACTCCAGCGGATGGCCCGCCGTGAGAACTGCACGGTCTCGGAGGTCATCCGGACGGTGATCGAGTGGGGTCTTGAGCGTGCAGGGTGAACGGCGTCGATGCGCCTGTATTCGCGACGCTTCACATCTGAAGGCTGAAGTCAAGCTAATCGACGCTGGCATGTGAACAAAGGGGATAATGCGTAATTCGGGGACAAAGCCTGTGGATGAGTTCGCGGTGACTCCATGCCAAGAGGCGCATCTGTCATCTTGAGGGAGTTCGGCGCGTTGGTGCGCGCTGGGTGGAAGCGGCGAGGGACAGGTTTTCCAGGCATGGCCCCGCCGCTTCCGAGAGACACCGCCGAGTTAGCGCTCGGCGCCATCCATCACCGACGGTTGAAAAGGAACCGACGATGACGATCCTCATTACCACGCCGTCTGCGGACGGCGCAAAGCCGCTCACCATGTCCTCGCTGGAAATTGCCGAGCAGACGGGGAAGCGGCACGACCACGTTGTGCGGGACATTCGCGCTGTCCTTACCGAGCTGCATGGGGAAGGGGGTCTCCCCAAGTTTGGGGACACCTACATCAACCCGCAGAACGGTCAGTCCTACCCCTGCTTCCGTCTCCCGCACCGCGAGTTGATGATCCTTCTGACTGGCTACAGCGTCCCGCTTCGGGCCAAGGTGATTGATCGGTGGGAGACGCTGGAGCGCAACGCGACCGCCGCCTCGACCGAGGCGCTGGTGCAGCGGGTGGATGGCATTTCGCGAATGCTCGCGAAGAAGGTGACGGGCATCGAGGCGCGCGTGAACGAGATCGTTGATGAGGCCATCATGCGAGCCATCGCCGCCGACTCCCGTGTCTCGGTCATGTCGCACATCAGCGTTAAGCAGATCCTTGCCGACGAGTGGCGGGTGCCTGCCAAAGGCCGCCGATCTATTCAGCGCAAGGTTTTCACCAGGTTGCAGGACCACTGCCTCGCACACGGCATCAAAGCATTCCGGTGCGCGCACAGCGGGACGTGGCTGTTTCCGCGTCATGATGCGATCGCTTTCGTTCGCGACCACTGCGGACCGATGATCCGCGAACACGTGGACAAGGTTACTGGGCAGGGGCGGCTCCCCTTTAAGGTGGTCGGCGGCACCGAAGTGAAGTGCTCCGTTAACGAGCGCAGCGCCGCCGCCTGAATACCAGCGAGGAGCGCCGCGAGCGCCTGGAGCCCGGACCTTGACCGGGTGGCAGGGCCGAAGCCTCGCCGTCGACGATGATCGACGGGAACAGCGGCAACTCCATCATCCGGCCGTAGTCTCACCTGGGCCCCCGGCGGGAGGGCAGGTCATACACGGGGGCGATGCCGTGAGTGGCCGGATGCCTGTCGGTCAGGCGCCCGGCAGAGGCAAAGGCTCCAATCGCCCGCATCCCGCCAACCATTCCGGCACCCCGAGACCGGGGGCGTCAATTCAGGGAGCGTCGCCGTGGGCATCCAGGACAACTCGGCAGCGACCCTGCCCATCCTTCAGAAGCTGCGCCAGGACGCCCGTGCGGCGGCCGACAGCGCGAAGACCTACTCCGAGGGGGTCAACGCCAAGCTCGCGGTCGCAATCGCTGGTCTCGCCAAGGTGGCGCGGGACGGCGACGCGGCGTCGCTAACGGGGACGCTGCCCGTCGAGCGTGTCGACGTCGACGCGATGCGCGCGCATCTCGGTATCGACGGATCAAGCCTGGTGACGGCGGCGCTTATTGCCGCACTGATCTCGGCCGACAGTGAAGCGGCCGCCGAGCTCGCAGATGCACTCGGTGTCGATGACATCGCCGCGGCGCAGACCGCGGATCAGATCGCCAACCTTTTCGCGGCCGATGCGAACGCCGCCACGGCCCTGGTGGCGGCCCTCCCGGTGGACCTGCCGGAAGGCGGACCAGCTGCGATTATCGAGGCTCTACGTGGGGCGCTCGTAGATATGGAGTGACCTCATGCCGGCGATGGATCTTGTCGAAGACGCACTGATGATCCGAGACGCCAGCCAGGGCGGCTTTGGGTACATGCAGGCGGCGAAGCTGCTGGCCAAAGTTCTGAGCGGGGGTGCCAGTGAAATCACCATCGGCGCCCCCGATGCTAACGGGAAGATCACGATCTCTCTTGCGGGCGAGAGCTTCACGACGGCGGAAAAGGACAAGCTCGCCGACATCGAGGCTGACGCCAAGGACGATCAGACGGCCGACGAGATTGCCAGTCTGATCGCTGCCGGCTCCGCCGCGCAGGATGTGCTGAAGGCGGCGCTCTCCGTCCCGGCGTGGGCTCCGTCCCGCGCGGCCGCGCAGGCACTCTCGTTCCCGGCCAGCGTCAAGGAGATGGTCGCCTGGGGCTATGCCGCTCCGGGCGATGGGGGTGGCGCGCGGTGGAAGCGCGTCGACAGCGAGCCGTCGCATGCCGGAAAGTTCCGGAGCCAGGACCGCATACGCTCCGACGGCTCCATCAGTGCGACCAACGGCGGATGGTGGGAGATCGTCGCCGGCAACGGCATGACCCTGACCCCGCTTCAATTCGGCGCGGTACCGGGACAGGACGTCAACAGCGGTCCGCAACTGCAGGACTATTTCGACTATGTGGTCCGGTCGTTCGACGGGTACGCGTTCCCGATGGACATCGACCTGGGTGGGATGCTGTTCCGGTCCGACCAGAGCCTCAACCTGACAGGCATCCGCCAGCCCGGTCTCCGGATGCGGAACGGTGAGATCTACTCCCGCGCGCAGAACAAGATCGCGTTGGATTTCACGGGCGGCAACAACATCACCCTGAGCAACATCGACGTGAACGGTGCCGAGGATGCGCCGCCGGACGTCGGTATCCTGTTCAGCCGCGCTGCTGGAGCATTGAACGACTTCGCCGGCTCCTCGACGATGATCATCGACAACGTCAAGGCCAACGGATATTTCAGGCGCGCGGCGTGCATTGCCATCGCGTCGGAGGTCTCGACGTGGATCGCGCCGAACTTTCGGAACAAGCACAAGCACTACTACGCCGTCGCGTTCGCGATGGTCGACAACACCCAGGCGCTCGTCGATCAGTTCGCCGGCTCGATGATCACGTCCGAGTTCCAGACGCTGCCGCCTCCCGGCACCAGTCACTCGAACGTCTGCCACAACATGGTGTGCCCGACGATCGCGCGGTCGTCTCCCTTCAGCGTGAGCATCACGAGCATCACGCGGGCGAACCCGGCCGTCGTCACGCTCGCGACCATGGACAACGTCGACCTCGTCAACGGCGACTGGATCTTCATCACCGGCGGGACGATGGACGAGGTCGCCTACGGCTACTTCCAGGTCGCAAACCTCAACGTCGCGGCGAAGACGTTCCAGTTGTCCGGCGTTAACTCCACCGGCTTCTCGGCCTATACCGGCGGTGCGACGCTTCAAATGCGGATGGGTCCGGCAGTTCTCATGTCCGGCGTCCGGACCTTCTATTCGCAGGGCGGATATCTTCTCTCGTATGGTCAGCCCGCGCTGGTCCTCGACACCGCCAACGGCACCTTCAAGGACTTCCACTTTAACGCTCAGTTCGAGCGCCACTGCTTCGATCCGATCGCCATTCGGAACTCGGCCGGGACGGACATCCTTTGGGACATCGACCTCAATCTGCCGAACCACTCGCAGGATCCCGGTCGGAGCCTCATCAGGGCGCTCGGCACGGGAACGGTGCAGTTCCGGGGTCTGAAGTTGCTGGGCTGGCACGGCGTGCCGAACGTGGCGCTGGAGGGCGTCTTCTACCCGGCGTCGAAGTTCGACATCATGGGCGGGAACATCACGATCCCGCAGGAGGCTTTCCTCGATCCGACCGAGCTTCTCCGGTTCGATGGCAGCATCACCGCGTGGGATCGAACGCCGCGCAAAATCGAGTACCTCGACAAGAACACTCCGATCCAGAACCTGATGAACACCTTTGGTTCATGGGTTCCGGTCATTCGAGACGCTCCGACCGGTGGCAACGTAGCGACGACGTCAAACGTTTCCGGCACCTGGAATAGGGTCGGGAATATTCTGCATTTCACCGGCTTCCTGCGTGACATCAGCACGACAGGAATGAACGTCGAAAATGATCTATACATCGATCTTTCGGGGCTTCCGGCCACGCCTGCAAACGTCGCTGGAAATGGTGTCGATTACTACGTCGGCTCGGTGCGAACCACGTATATCGCCCTGGACGGTTCTCCAGTAATCGAGTGCCTCGAAGACATGACCTGGGCGCGCATTACCTGCAGTCGCGACGGGATCGTCAATCGGGCGATTAAGATCGGTGACGTTACCGATGGCAACGGTGACATCGTCTTCCAGATGACGGTGCGCGTGTAGCGCGCCGTCCCCTCCACCATGCAAGCTCCGGGTGATCAGCAATGCCTACCCCTGTGATCTTCGACGTGGACCACGACAAGCTGGTGGCCTACGACGTGGACAATGGCTGGCTCGGCGTGATCGGGCCTGGTCGCGTCCTCGCAAAGACGCTGGTGGTCGACGGCGCCGCAATCTCGATCTCCTATCAGGAGCCAGAGGGCACGGTCACAATCAGTGTCGATGCCGAAGCCGGCGCGACCGCGGACATGACCGGCGCCGAGATCGTGGCAGCGGTCAACGATGCCCTTGGTTCGAGCACCTGGCAGTCCGGCGGGACTGCTGACCTCCTCGTCTACAGCGTCAACGGCCTCACCGGCGACGTCGTGCTCACCTCAGACGAGATCGACGATAGTGGATCGACCGAGAAGCGGTTCATTACCCAAACCCTGCTGAACAAGCTCTCCAACATCGAGATTGGCGCCACGGCGGACCAGACCGGCGCCGAGATGGTGACCCTGATCAATGGCGCCCTCGGATCGACCGACTGGCAGTCAGGGGGCGCCGGTGGCGGCGCCGTCGACAGCGTCAACGGTCAAACGGGTGCAGTTGTCCTGACAGCGGACGACATCGACGACAGTGCGACCGTCAAGGTGTTCTTCTCCGCATCCGAAAGGGTCAAGCTCTCCAACATCGACGAATATGCCACCGATGATCAAACGGGTTCTGAGATCGTTGCCGCGATCAACGACGAGCTCGGCTCGGCAAATTGGCAATCGGGGGGTAGCGGCGGCGAGGTGACGAGCGTCAATAATCGCACCGGCGACGTCGTCATCAGTCCGGACGACCTCGACGACGCAACGACGTCACACAAGTTCATCTCGCAAGCGCAGCTGTCGAAGCTTAGCGGGATCCAGGCTGGCGCCACCGATGACCTGACGGCATCGGAGATCGTGACACTGGTCGATGCCGACGGGACCGCTAAGAGCGCGCTCAAGACTGCGCTCGCTGTTCCGGTTGCCGCAGGGGATATCGGTGCTGTTCCGACGACACGGACCGTGGGGACCGGCGAGGGCCTGCAAGGTGGCGGAAGCCTCGGCACAAACCGAACGATCTCGCTTTCAGCCGCGACCATCGCCAGTCTCAATCGGGCCGACAACGCGGCTCCATCCAGCGAGGTCGTTGGTCTTGTCTACGGCGCCGCCGTCGAATTGACGTGAGCATCCATAGGGCAGCAGATGACCAACCTGATCACATTCCGAGCGACCCGACCGGTTGAGCTCTACGGCAAATTCCTGTCCGAGGGCGAGCAGATCCAGCTGACCGGAGAGCAGGCAGAGTACTACGCAGCAACGGGCGCCCTGGAGGCTCTGTTCGGCGACGTCATCCCGTATCTCTCGACGTCATCGGCCCGGGACGCGATGCCGACGACGTTTGATCAAGACTACAGCCGCGTTGCCCGATCGATCTACATCGGCGCCGCCGGCGACCTCAACATCAGAACCTTGGCCGGCAACGACCGCATCTTCTACGGCCTCGTCGCGCCAATGATCCTTCCGGTTGCGGCCCTTCGGGTAAACTCCGAAGGGACAACGATGATCGCCAAGTACATCTTGGGACTGGCATAGGAGGTCTCGATGAATTTCATTCTCGGCCTCGGCATCCTCCAGCGGATTGCGCGCAAGCTCCGGTATTGGGGCGACGGCGAGCTGTGGGACGACGACGGGGAATGGGTCGACGAGGACGATTAATCTTGGAGGATCGTCATGGCTCTATGGTTCGCGAACCGCGAGAGCATGAAGGCGGTGCGTGAGAAGATCAATATTGGGCTCGACAATCTCTCGCAAGTGACGGATCGAGTGACCATCCTCGAGACGGTCCGGGTCGTGAACCTGGCGGTCGACACACCGGTGGCAGAGTACGGGCAAGACTTCACACCGGCCCTGACCTGGGTGTTGGACGGCGCCGCACCCGTGGTTCGTCAGACCGTAAACGGCTCGCCGATTGCGCCGAACACCGAGACCTGGACCGCGCCAGTCACCATCACCGATGACGCCACCTACACCGTCACGGTCACTGACCACCGCGGCCGCAAGGACAGCGCGAGCGTCTCCGTCGATTTCAAATACCGGGTCTTTTGGGGTGTCTCACCGTCGGAGACACTGGATGCGGCGGGCGTGCTCAACCTCGCCGAAAGCTCGCTCGCTGGGTCCTTGCACAGAGCCATGACCGTTGACGCGACCGGCGGGCAATACCTGTTCTACGCGTATCCCGTGGTGTTCGGCGATGTGGGGTGGGTGACTGCCTTCGGCGACCCGATCGCACCTGTCGTCGAGACGGTGACCCTTACCACGCCAGCCGGTTACACCGGCTCGTACTATGTCGTGCGCCTTCCAAACACGATCGACCATGCCGAAGCGATTTGGTCGGTCGGAACGGACGGTGATGCTGATCCATTCGGCGTCACCGTGGCGCTTGACCTGTCCCTGGAGGAGTTGACGGTCGGGTAGCTCTGCGCGAGCGCGCCGGTGCTCCCGCAATGCCCCCTCCGCTGAGCGTAGGGAGCCACCGTCCGATCAAGCGCATAGGGCTTCTGTCGATGACCGCATATGATCCCAACCTGCATCAGCTCGTCTTTCATGGCGCGGGTCTGCCGAGAAAATTCGGACGTCATGGCCTGGCCAATGCGCTGAAGGCGTCTGTCGCGACCGACGGGTCCGACCTCGAGTTCAGTTCCGTTTCCAGCGGCCGCGTTGGGATCGATCTCAATCTGGCCGCGAAGGCGAAGCTGACGCTCGGCGGCCGGGCCGCTCAGTCGGCCCCGACGCGTGCGGCTGCAGAGGCGCTGGATGTTCCCTCGGAGGTCGTTGAGATGACGCTCCAGGGCTTCGCTGTCCCGAATGACGGCGGGCGAGCTTCTGTAGAGCGTGTCGATAGCGAGCCTGCGCACGCGTGGGGGCTCCAGACCCTCGACGGCGGCTGGTGGGATTTCGCGGGCGACACCGTTCCCCTGAAGGCATTCTCCGCATTGGGCGACGCAGTGAGGCTCACGGATGGCGCCATCGACGCTGGGTCGGTGACGTTCAACAGTGCCTCCGCAAACTGGTCCGCGCTGAACGTAGGCGACCTGATCGCCATCAGTGGCGCAGGGGACGGCGGCGCCGTCTTGTCCAGCGAGATCGTGTCCATCAACTCCCCGCAGTCGGTCGAGATTGCGGATCCGGCGACGAGCGCCGTTGTTGATGCCGATGCCTACTACGGCAACGATGACACCGACGCCGTGAACGCCGCCGACGCGTACTCCGCGCAGACCGGCAAGACGATCATCATGCGACGCGGGACGTTCCTGACCCGCCTGGTGAACTTCAACCAGCTCGACGGGACGTTTCTGAGCCTGGACGGGTCTCAGATCGTCGATGGAACGAACCAGAAGCTCGGGACGTCCATCGTCAATCTGCGATCGGCCATCACGGTTGGAAGTGGGTCGACCGGCTACTTCAATGGAACCGTTCCGAAGGGCCTGCGTCGGCGCAACTACAACGTTTCCAATGATGCCACGGCGACCCCTGTGCCGGACTTTCAGTTCGCGGAGGAGGCCTCACTCGACGTTGATCACGTCTACTACAAGTCGGGCTATCAGGAGTCTTACGATACCGACGGCGGACGATCGGGCTTCACGACCTATCGCACGAAGGTGACGCAGGCGGGTCGCGGCGATTGCGCTGTCTATGCGCCGGACCTCCTCGTCATCGGCGACCCGGATATCCGGGCGAATGCCACCCACGTCCAGTCGATGGCGGCCGGCGATGTCTATGGCGGCACCGTCAGGGCTGGTGCCGGCAATGTCGTGATCAAGCTCGGCGAGCAGCACATCAAGGACCAAGGCAACGCGGTCCGCGGCTACGCCTATCGGTACATTTTCGAGCGCAACAACGACGACGAGAGCAACGGCAAGGTCTGGGAAGGCGTCACCCTCGTTTCGCGTGGGTCCAAGCCGGTGAACGTCGGCTTCAACCTTCAGGGTCTCGGGTCTGGCTTCAAAGTCGGCTACAGCTCTGCCGCATCCAATGTCGAGTACAGCGTCGGCCTCGCCGAGGGGCAGAAGATTGAGTTCGACACCGGCGTCGCGCCGGTGAACGGCCTCAACCTGATCCCGAACACGTTCGGCGGCCGAACGCTACACTACGATGGCGAGAGCATGCGCTTCGATACGCCTGGCGGGAACTTCCTGGCGATCGGAGATGACGAGACCCAGGCGGACCTCCTCAGCGCGAACGCGACCCGCCATGTCGCGCGGACGCGGGCTCAACTGCCCGCAACGGCCGGCGATGGCGATATGTATCGCGTGTCGGATGGACCTGGCGGCCGCCCGTGCTTTGTCGTTTGGCAGGATGGCGGGTGGAAGCCGATCGCCATCGGCGGCATCAACGAACCTGCCAACTGGTACGACCCGGTCCCGGAGAAGACCGTCTTTTCGAGCTTTGCCGAGTTCAAAGCGCGGGTCGACGATGGGTGGTCACCGGCGGACGGGCATATTGCCGAAATTGGCGACCTCCAGTGGAAAGCGAGCTCTGGGGTTTCGACGATCTCCCTCGTTCCCGGGTGGCTTCCGAACGGAACACCGCACCCGCTCCACTGGAACGACACGAACGCCTCGGCGATCTCGGCCGCGATGTCGTATGCGGCCAGCCATGGGAAAGGTCCGGCGCGGTTCAGGGGTGACGTTACGCTCGGCCAGCTCTACTGGTACAATCTGCCGAACGGAGACATCTGGGCCGAAGATCATGGCCAACTCCTCGGCTCCGGAGGTATCGGCGGCCCGAACTACTTCAAGGTGATCGAGACTGCACCGACGGAAAACTGGAGCAACTTCTACGGCCAGATTTTCGACTACGAGAAGGTGCTACCGTTCCGGCGCGCGCTTCGGATCAAGGGTGCAGATACCCTTGGCAATAAGCCAAACCCGGGCCCCGATTACATCGGGTACTATGGCGGCTTCGCCACGTCCCTAACGCACGACGCCGTCCTGAACGAAAGCGGCTACAACGGCGATCCTGGCGAGCCCGCTCGGACGAACTACTCGATGCATCGTCCCTGTCTCTACCAGGAAGGGGCGGGCGACACCGTGGTCTATCGGCCGTTCGTTCGTGTCGGTGATGGGTCCGGCACCGCGGCGACTGCCGTCGACAAGCCATCCGGCGCCGTCTACGGCGGCACCATCGTCGCAAACTCTGACTTCGTGCAGATCTCGTATGGCGAATTCCATACGCAGGACGGTGGGCATGATGTCCGAGGCGCCGGTCCGAACTTCGTCTTCGAACGGGAGAACGACGACGAGGAGAACGAGTGCTCCTGGTATGGCATGAGGATGTTCTCTGCCGGGTCGAAGGCGGTCAACGTCGGTCTTTACTTCGCCGGTCTCTGGAAGTCCGGCATCGACTTCTCGAACTCAACGCTCACGTTGGGGAACGCGCTGTCGATGAAGCAGGACCAGTGGATCGACTTCAACGCTACGCACTCTCGTTGGCCCGGGCGGAATATCTATCGCGACACCGTGCCGAGCGGCTGGAGGATGGGTTACAACCCGGCAACCAGCGCAATTGAGCTTGAGGCGGACGGCGTCGCAGTGATGCGAGCCAAGGGTGACAGCGTCGTATTCCGAACCGGCGCTGACGACGGCCAAGTCGTCAAGATCCAAGGTGCTGCGTCGACCGACGAGCTCACATTTGGGCGCACGGGGAATTCGGCCATCATCCGAGCCGCTGCCGCGGCTGGTGATGCTCAGCTCACGTTCCAAACGACGTCGGGAGGCGCGACCAGTGCGGCCGCGCTTCTGCTTGGAAACGGCAGGTTCAACCTGCCTCGAGACACCGCCGAGTATCAGATCAAGGGCAACAAGGTCTTGGGGCCCCGCATCACGGGTTGGGCCGCAGCCACGGGCACCGCAGCTCGGTCTGGATTTGATACCGCCACGGTGACCCTGGAAGTGCTGGCGCAGCATGTGAAGAGCCTGATCGATGACGGCCTCACACACGGGTACTTCGGCCCGACGCCTTCGCCGTAGGCATCCTCAACATCAGGAGACGCCCTTAATGGACCCCAACCAGGTCTATAACGCCCGCATCGCGACCATTATTGGCGAGTGCGTGATGGACGCGGAGCGCTTCAAGCTCGACGCGGAGATGGCCGGCTACGAGAGCCAGAAACTCCGCGCAGAGATCGAGCGCCTGCAAGCCGAGGCCGATGTCGAGACGGCCGAGGCGAACAAGGAGGCGAAGGCGGCCCGCGCGGAGGCGAAGGCTGCTTCCAAGGCCCAGCCCGAGAAGGGAGTGGCCGGAAAAGCACCGCCTACGCCGTCCGACAAATCCGAAGGGGTGTCGGATGCCCGCGCCTGACCGGAAGCGCGTGGTGAAGATCCACGAGACCGATGATGGCACTTGGGTCGTCGCCGATCAGGACGGATGGATCGACGGCGACTTCAAGACGCCTCAGGCGGCCCTCGCCGCTGTCCCCTGGGTCGATTTCAATCCCGGGATCAGCGTCACCATGGGTAACGGGAACCGCATCGGCCGCATCGGATCCTAGTCTCGCAGCGACGGACGGGCCTAGCGCCCGCTCGTCACCAGATCACCCACATACCAGCCCAGGGGGGCGTCGATGGCGTCCAAGGAAGTCGAGATCAGCACTCCCGACAAGGACGCCTCCGGCAGCGTCCGCATTTCCAAGCCGGGCAAGCGCCGGCTCATGACCGTCACCATCAAGCCGAAGGTGATCGAGGATCTCGGCTGGTCCGAGGGCGAGCGCGGGCGCGAGCGCGTGAAGGGAACGATCCAACGCCCCTTCGAGCGGGGGACCGATGAGCCCAAGGAAGCGTGAAATGCAACCTGTGGGCCTCGATCGGTTCGCTATTTCCACGCGTTAGATACCGCCATCCATTTAAAATGAACCGACCAAAGGTTTTATTTTCGAGGCAAACTCACCGACCGTCGGAGAAGCGCAATGGCTGACGTTGAGATCCGCTTCGAGGGCGACGGCATTCGGCTGCTAGCGAAGGCATGCTCTGACCTTGGCGCCGGCAAGGGGCGAACCGCTTACGCCAAGGCCGTGAATGAAGTCGGTGGGCTCGCCAAGACCGCCGCGGGACGAGCACTGGCGGGGCAGACCGGCCTTAAAGTTGGCGTGACCAAGAGGGCGCTCAGGGTCGCTCGCCGCGCAAATGCATCGGACCCCACCTACGCGGTCTCTGGCAAAGGTGGAGAGATCGAGCTCAAGTTCTTCGGAGCACGAGAGACCAGACCAGGTGTGACGGCCGCACCGTGGGGACAGCGTCGCCTCTACGAGGGCACGTTCATGAAAGGCGGTGCCTTTCCGAACAGGAAGACCCTCGCACTCGGAGGCCACGTCTTCGAGCGCACCGTGGGCCGCAAGTTCCGCATCGTGAAGTCAGGCCTCAGGATCCCGGACGAGATGATCAAGGGCGCCACGCTCGGTGCATGGGAGGACACGGCAGGCCTCCTACCCGAACGGGTCGAGCGCATCATCACCAAGACGACCAATGGCCTCATCAGCGCTGCTGGATCGGGACGCGGCAGGCGGCGTCGCTGACACGTCGCTTCGGCCTCGGCAGGTCACGCCACGCCACGCACGGCGTGCGCCAGGTGACCACGGACAGCCCCCGAGAGGGCTGATCGCGGCCGCTTACAACACGACAGTAAGGCCCCCGGTACGGGTCCCTCTGCCGAGGGGGGCAAGGGGGAGCGGCGGCGACCGCCCGAAAAGTGGCTAGGTCCAGCCTCCTGAAAATCGGCCTTGCTACTCATCTGAAGCTCAGGGTTTCTGCGGGATTTCGATCCGCGGTGTGGGAGGCGCGCAGTGGCGGACAAGTTCAACGGCAGGACCGTCAGCCAAATCGAGTTGGCCGCGCTGTTCGGTGTCGCGGCGAACACGGTTCGGGTGTGGGAGCGGAAGGGATGTCCGGCGGAGCGGTCGGGCGTACGCGGCCAGGCTTCGAAGTACAACACGGCGGCGGTCATCCGCTGGCGCGAAGAGCAGGCGGCGCTTGCTGCATCCGGCGATCTGGCCGCGATGGACGTCGAGGAGGCGCGGCGCCGGAAGATTGTCGCGGAAGCCGCATCTGCCGAGATCGAGCTCGACATGAAGCGGCGCGACCTCGTGCCGATCGAGTTGGTGGGCGCTGCGGTCGAGGAGGAATATTCGGCCGTCCGGGCGAACATCCTCGCGCTGCCGGGGGAGGTCGCTGCCGACCTAGAGCACCGGACCGCCAGCGAGATCGAAGAGTTGCTCTACAGCAAGGTGGTGGAAATCCTTCATGCCCTCTCAGTCGATGGAGAATACGCTAAAGCTCCGGCTGAGGAAGGCGAGGGCGGAAGCGTTGCGCCCGCCGCCGAAGCTGAGCCTCGTCGAGTGGGCCGACGCGTATCGAGTGATCGCAAAGCAAAACAGCGCAAATCCGGGTGAATGGAAGACCAGCCGCGTCCCCGTGGCGTACGGTCCGATGCTGGCGCTGACCGAGCCGGACACGCAGGTCATCTCGATGATGGCGTGCACGCAGATCATCAAGTCGGAGATGCTCATCAACATCGCCGGCTATTTCATCCACCAGGATCCGGCGAGCATCCTGTTCGTCCAGCCGACGCAGAAGCTAGCCGAGAGCTTCTCGAAGGAGCGATTCGCGCCGACGCGAGACGCTACGCCGGTCCTGAGGGCGTTGGTTCCCGACGCAAAGAGCCGCGACAGCGGCGTGACCATCACGCACAAGGAGTATCCCGGCGGCACGCTGGACTTTGTGGGCGCGAACTCTCCGGTGGATCTGGCCTCGAGACCAAAGCGCGTCACTCTTGCCGACGAGATCGACCTCTATCCGGCCGATGCCGGCGGAATGGGCGACCCGCTCTCTCTAGCGGAGGAGCGATCATCGACGTTCAAGAAGCGCCGAAAGAACGTCCGTGCGTGCTCTCCGTCCGACGAGGCATCATCGCGCATCTATCGTGAGTACCTGGCATCGGATCAGCGCCGCTGCTTCGTCGCATGCCCTCACTGCGGTCACGAGCAGATCCTGCGGTGGTCGAAAGAAACGGTGCTCTGGGACAAGGATGCAAACGGGAACCATCTCCCGGACACGGTGCGATATCACTGCGAGGGGTGCGGCGCTGGTTGGTCAGAGGCGGAGCGGCTCCGGGCGCTGCGCGGGCTGGTTCATGCGTCGGATCGGGGCTGGAGGCAGACGCGGCCGTTCAAGTGCTGCGGTGAAGAGCACATTCCTTCGGAGTGGAATGAGGCGGGCAGGGCGCTTTGCCCGACCTGCGGCAACCGCGCCCCGTACGGAGGGCATGCGGGCTTCCACGTGTCCAAGCTCTACTCGACGCGCCACGACTTGGCGGACGTCGTCCGGGAGTGGCTCGGCGCGCAGAAGTCTCCGGACAAGCTCCGCAAGTTCGTGAACACGGCGCTCGCCGATGTCTGGAAAGAGCGGGTGGATGCACTGGATCCCCGTGCTTTGGCCGGCCGGCGAGAGGCCTATACGCACGAGAGTGCGCCGGAAGAGGTCCGGCTCGTCGTCTTCGGAGCCGACACGCAGGACGACCGCTTGGAGGCGACGTTCCTCGGCTACGGTGACGATGAGGAGGTCTGGGTCCTCAGGCACGAGGTTCTCTTCGGAGACACCGCCAAGAAGTCCGTGTGGGACGAGCTCGACGCGCTTGTCCGCGAGCCTGTGTACACCGTGGACGGGCGAATGTTGGTGCCCCAGGCCGGGTGCATCGACAGCCAGGGCCACCGAGGTGAAATGGTCCACGCGTTCTGCCGCGAACGAAAGAACCGACGGATCTTCGCCACCATGGGCCGCGGAAACGATGAACGCGGGTCGAAGCTCATCTGGCCGAAGTCGGCGAGCCGAACCAAGAACTCCGGCGACAAGCTCTACGCGATCGGCGTCGACACTGCGAAAGACGCCCTGTTCGCGTCACTCGCGATCATCCCGCAGGAAGGTGAGCCGGCGCCGCGCGCAGTCCATTTCCCGCAGGATGGATTGAGCTCCGACTACTTCGTGCAGCTCACGGCAGAGCACGCGGTGACCCGTTGGAAGAACGGTGTGCCGGTCCGGAAGTGGGAGGTGAAGGAGCAAGGCGCTCGGAACGAGGCCCTGGACTGTTTCGTGTATGCCATGGCGGCTCGGCTCTCACTGCCAACGAAGCTGAACAAGCGGCTCGCTGCGAGCAGGCCGCGTCATCACCTGCGGCGGTCGGACGTCAGTCCCGATGTGATCGAGATCCCGCCGACGGCGCCAACTCCTGAACCGGTTCTGCGAAAATCTGCGGCTGGGAATCCACGCCGCGGACGCTGGGGCGCTTACACATGAGAGGTTGAACCATGGACGCAGCGAAGCCTCGCGTGAGGGTGCGGGCGGGACATGTTGCCTTCCCGCGCGGCGGGGGCGGTGCGTTGCCCATGGTGTCGGGCCGAACCCCCAAGAAGACGACGGGTCAGTACCTTCGGGGGGATCGATCCGGCCTTCTCTCGATGCGGCGTGCCGGGAATCGGGACGCCGCATGGGATGTGCGACTGGCCGCTGATCGCGCCTCAGCGCTGGCCCTCGACTTCATGCGCAACTCCGGCTGGCTCGCCGGCGCGGCTGACCAGATCATCGCCGATACGATAGGCGAGGAGCTGAAGCTGAACGCCCGGCCGGATCTGCTCTCGCTCGGCTACAACGAGGCCGATCGTGCGGCGTGGTGCCGGGAGGTGGAAGCGGCCTGGCGGCGTTGGTCGTGGGATGCCCGAGAGGTCGACCTCGCAGGGCGCAGCACGTTCAGCGAAATCCTCGACGGTGTGATCCGGCACTACCTCGTCCATGGTGAGGCCTTCGGTGTGCTCGACTACCTGACGGTGCGAGGCCGCCGCGGCTACGGGATCGAGACGGGGACGAAAGTCTCGCTGATCTCTCCGCACCGGCTGCCGCGGATCACACGCGAGTTCGAAGGTCTCGAGGACGGCATCTTCCACGATGCCAACGGCCGGCCGACGATGTACCGATTCCGCCAGCGTTCGGGTGGGATGGAAGCCGACAAGGACGTCGCGGCCAAGGACGTGATCCATGTGATGGATCACTCGGAAAACCCTGGCGCGCCTCGAGGCATTTCGGTGCTCGCGCCGATCATGAAGGTGATCGCGCAATACGACCAGCTCGCCGACGCGACCTTGGCGACAGCGCTGATGCAGACGATCTTCGCCGCCACCATCACCAGTCCGGAGCCGAGCGAGGAAGCGTTCCAGGCCATCCAGACGCTCGCCGATACCGGCGACGTCCCGCCGGGCTACGATCCCGCGGACTGGGAGGCCTTCATCGGTGGCCTGCAGGCCGATCTGTACGAGGTCTGGGGCCAGCGCATCTCGGCACTCAAGGAGCACGGCATCGCGCTGAGCGACCATGCTCGGATCAACCACCTGGGGCCCGGCGAGAAGTTCGAGCTTCACACGACGCAGACCCCGGGCGCCCAGTACGTGCCCTATTCGCAGAACCTGCAGCGCGAGATCGCTCGGCGCCTGGGCGTGATGTTCGAAAGCCTGACGCTCGACTTCTCGAGGGCGACCTATTCCAGCGTCCGGATGGGGATCTCGTCGATCTGGCCGATCGTGCTTCGTCGCCGGCTCCGGATCGCTGGTGCGTTTGCCGACCGCGTCTATCAAGCGTGGCTCGACGAGCAGATCGGGACGGGACGCATCGGCTTTCGCGGGGGCTATCAGGCGTTCCTCGCCAATCGCTCGAAGGTTCAGTTCGCCGAATGGCAGGGGCCAAGCCGCCCCTCAGCGGACGATTGGAAAACGGCCCAGGCCGCTGGAAAGCGGCTCGAGCTCGGGATCACAAGCCTGGCCGACGAATGCGCGGCCGCCGGGCTGGACTGGGAAGAGAACGCCGAGCAAATCGCGCGGGAGATGAAGCTTCTCACCGAGAAGGGCATCCCGCATCCGTTCGGACGGAAGCAGGGTGGAGCAGGGGGGCCACTCGGCGGCTCGGTCGACGGGGAACGCGAACCTGCTGGAACAGGGGAGAGTGCGAATGCCTGAGACAGCCTCGGAACGCTTCATTCGGCTTCGCGAGATCAGGACCGCCATCGCGACGGGCGACACCGTTGCGATGGCTCGGTTCGGAGACGACGAGGTCCGATACTTCCAGGCCAACCTCTCTCTCCTCGAGCGGGAGATCGCCGATGCCGAGCGCGAGGCCGATATCGAGGCAGGAGGCAAGCCGAAGCGGACCCGCTTCGCAATTCGCGGCCGGATGATGCGGCCTTAATGACCCACCGCGTGCTTCCGCCCAACGTGATGGGCTGACGCTTCACGCCATCTCACAGGACACCACCATGCCCGTTCTGCAGGACGGCGAGCTCGTGCTCTACGGGTTCGTCGGCGATTCCTATTGGGGCGAGGGCTTCACCGCATCCGAAGTCCTCGCCGCGCTCGCCGTGCACGGCCGAGACAACGAGATCACCGTGCGGATCAACTCCGGCGGCGGCTACATCGACGATGGCATCGCGATCTACAACAGCCTGATCGCGCACCGCGGCAAGGTTCGCGTGGAGGTCGACGCCATGGCCGCGTCGTCCGCTTCCATCATTGCGATGGCCGGCGACGACATCATCATGAAGGCCGGGTCCATCATGATGATCCATGACCCCGCCAACATCACCTTCGGGACCGTCGCGGATCACGAGAAGTCGATCGAGCAGCTGACGGCTCAGGCGACGCAGATGGCGTCGATCTACGCTGAACGCAGCGGCCAGGACGACGACGCTGTCCGCGATCAGATGAAGGCCGAGACGTGGATGACCGCCGACGAGGCGGTGTCCAACGGCTATGCGGACAGCGTCGAAAAGGCGAAGGCGCGCGCGATCGCTGCCTTCGATTTCCGCAGCTACGCGAAGGCGCCTGAGCGCCTGAAGACGCTCTCCAAACGACATCGTTGGTCCTTCGAGACCGATGAGCGAACCGCCGCTTCGGCGGACGACCAGCCCCGTCAACACAAGGAGAAATCCATGACGGACAAGACCGAGGCGGGGACTGATACCGCCGCCATCGAAAAGGCAAAGACCGAAGCCGCGGCGGAAGCCGCAACGGCTGCGGTCACGGCGTACAAGGAGCGCCGCAAGACGGTTCTGGCGCTCGACGAGGCCAAGGGCCGTGAGGCGCTCGCGGAGCACCTCATCGACACGGACATGTCCGTCGAGGCCATCAAGGCGACGCTCGCCGTCGCGCCGGCGCCCGAGGCCCCGGAGGCCGATGAGCCCCAGACGACTGGAACGACCGACCCGGCCCCGTCGGTGGCCGACTACGAACGCCAGCGCCTCAACGGCGAGGGCCTGAACGGCGGCGGCAAGACCAAGGCGGCCGCGCCGTCGCTCGCCGCGAACATGCGGAAGCTTCTCGGTAAGGAGGTCGCATAATGGCGACGGTGCTCACGGAAGGGCGGTATGCCCACGACTGGCTGAAGCGCGAGGCTGACAGCCTGTTCTCTCGCGAGGAGGTCACGGTCATCTCCGGCGCCGGCGTCGTGAAGTCCGGCACGGTCGTCGGCAAGATCACGGCGTCGGGCAAGTACACGCCGGTGACCGTCGCGGCGACCGACGGCAGCGAGAATCCTGCGGGCGTCCTGCTGTGGACCGTGGACGCCACCTCGGCGGACGCCACGGCCGTCATCATCGCGCGCGACGCGATCGTCGTTCACCAGGGCCTGCTCTACGGCGCCGATGTCGATACGGCGCCGGAGCGTGCCGCGATCCACACCGCTCTCGGCGCGCTGAACCCGCCGATTCTGGTCCGGGAAGGGGCCTAACCGATGCCTGTGCTCGACATCTTCAACAACGATGCCTTCAGCGCCGTCGAGATGACGGCGGCGATCAACATCGTTCCGAACGACTACGGCCGCCTCCGGGAGATGGATCTCTTCCCTGCCGAGCCGATCGCGACGACCGCTGTCGCCGTGTCCTTCGTGAACGGAACGCTGAACCTCCTGCCGACCCGCACCCGCGGCGCGCCGCCGTCTCTCGCCATGCCCGAGAAGCGGTCGGCCAGGATGTTCAAGACGTTCCACATCCCGCACGACGACTTCGTCAATGCGGACGATGTCCAGAACGTCCTGGCACGCACGGCCGAGGGCGGCGAGCTCGAAGCGGTAATGAGCGTCGTCAATCGCCGCCTCTCGACCATGCGCAAGAAGCACAGCATCACGCTGGAACACATGCGGATGGGGGCCCTGAAGGGGCAGATCCTCGACAGCGACGGGTCGACGCTGCTGAACCTCTTCACCGAGTTCGGCGTGACGCAGAAGTCGGTCGACTTCGTTCTCGGGACCGCCACGACGGACGTGAAGGCGAAGGCCCGCGAAGTCGTCGGCTACATCGAGGACAACCTCGAAGGCGAGGTGATGTCCGGCGTTCACGTCTTGGCGTCGCCGGAGTGGTTCGATGACTTTATCGGCCACGCGAAGGTCGAGGAGATCTTCCGGTACTATGACGCGCCGAACAACCCGCTGCGGCGGGATGTGCGTCGCGGTTTCGAGTTCCACGGCCTCACGATCGAGGAATATCGCGGCAAGGCGCAGTACCTGCAGGAGAACGGGACCTACGCCAGCCGCGCTTTCATCCCCACCGGCGAAGCGATTGCCTTCCCGGTGGGTACGATGGACGTCTTCCGGACCTACTTCGCGCCGGCCGACTTCATGGACACGGTCAACACCCTCGGCGACGAGGTCTACGCCGTGACCGCGCCGGATCGCGACTTCAACCGGTTCATCAAGCTGCACACGCAGTCGAACCCGCTGCCGATCGTGAAGCGTCCCAAGCTTCTCGTCCGGCTTCACACCTCCAACTAAGCCGCCGGCGCGGCCGGGTGAGTTCGCTTGCTCGGCCGGGCCCGGCTCGGAACAGGAACCGGGACGATGAAGCTGAAAGACATCTCTACCGGCGAGGTCGTCGGTATGCGCTACGCCATGGCCATGGCCGCGGTCGAGGCGGGAACCCATGAAATCGTCAACGAGGGCGAGCCGGCTCGTGAGGAGCGGGTCGGCGCCGAGCCCGGTGGCGAAGGGGAGGGTGATGACGCGGGTGGTGACGCCAACCATGGCGGCGATCTGGATGGCATGACGAAGGACGAGCTCCTCGCGGTGGCGAAGGAGCGTGGTCTCAATGCCAAGCCGGCGATGTCGAAGGCCGAGATTCTCGCCGCTCTCCGCAGCGCTGAATAATCTGGCCCAACGTCATGCCGACGTCCCTGCAAATTCGGCAGACCCGCGTCATGGACGTGATCGACGACAAGCTCGGCGAGCGGTTCGAGATCGTCCCGCGTCTGCCCGGTAACAGTCGCAATCTCCCGGGGGACGATCCCGGCCGGGAATCTGCGACTGTGACTGGGGTGATGACCAACCGATCCGGGGAAATCGAGCGCGGCGCGTATCAAGGCAAAGCGTGGGGCGGCGAGGTGCCCGCGGACTACGCGACGCTGAGCATCCAGCACGCGCTAGCGCCGGGCTATGTCAGGACCGGTGATCACGTCAGAGCGCTGGACCGATCCGGGACGCCTCTTTTCGAGGTCGCGCAGGTGATGCGTAGCCACCGCGGTCGCCTGGTCTTTCGCGTCACTCCCTTGAGCCTCCCCCAGACCTGAGGTGAGCCCATGAGCCTCGTCCGCGCTGCCATCCGAATTGCCGCGATGGAGGCGATCTACAATCGCACCTCGGCAAGAGAAAACGTCTCCGACAGCGACATGGGCGTCATCGACCAGATCGAGGCGGGGACGCAGGACAAGGCGCCCTTCATCGTCGTCTATACCGACGACAGTACCGAAGACGAGGTCTCACTCGTCTTCGAAACCGCCGTGCTCGCCTCCGTCAGCGGCTTTGACGATGACGGCAATCCCGTGACGGAGAACATCAATCCGATCACCGATGGACAGATGGAGCGCCTGATCGACACCATCGAGTGGCAGATCAGGATGGCCCTCCGTGATCCAGGCAACCCATGGGCAAACATCCTGGAGTCGCTGTCCACCAAGTTGGACGATGACTACCGCTCACTCCGCGCTTCCGAGGCCAAGACAACGCGGTTCGCGGCTCGCCAACTGACGATGAAGCTGAGGCCGCTCATCGAGCCAACGCCATCGGGTGAGCCCACCGGAGCGTGGGCCAATCTGATTGAGGCCCTGGAGGCGAGTGACTCCCAGCTCTTGAACGAGCATGGGGCCTTCTTCCGCCGGTTGCTCGATCCGAGCGCGCCCGTCATCGGCTGGCAGGAGATCGCGATGCGCTACGGTCTATCCGCCGGCGCCGCGCGGACCCTCGGCGTGGCCCCGGAGGCCGATGGAGCCGACACCATCGACACCGTCATAGGTGCCGAGGCCGGCCAGTCGGGCGAGCTGTGACCGCGCTCCCGACGCGGATCGAGGACGTCATCGGTTTCATCCTCTGGAAGATCGCCGACGACGAGCGCCGCAACCGCAATCGCAACCGCATCGGCACCATCGACGAGGTGGACGCCGAGAAGGGCCTCGCGCGGGTGAAGCTCACCGAGGGCGGCGACTATGAGCCGCTCCGGACGCCGTGGCTCCCCTGGCGGGAGCAGGCCATGGGAGCCGCCCGGACGCACTTCCCGCCCAGCGTCGGGCAGCAGGTGCGCGTCGTGTCGGAGAACGGCGACCTCACCGAGGCCGAGATCGAATTGAGCATCCCGCAGACGTCGATCGAGCGGCCGTCGAAGTCGGGCGAGGAGTTCGTCCTCCTCGACGTCGGCGGCACGAAGATCGTCGCGACCGGCGACGGGATCACGATCACCACCGGGTCGATTGCGTTCAAGGCTGAGAAGTGGGTCGCCACCGCCCCAAGCTTCGACTGGTTCCCCGAATGACGAACAAGGCCCACCGCGTCGGCGACACCAACACGGCCGGCGCGCCGGTGACCGACAGCCTTCAGACCTTCTTTCGGGACGGCGGCAAGCTGGTCGCGGTCGACGGTTCGCCCGTCGCGCCTCACACGCCGTTCACGACCCCGCACATCACCACCGTCACAGCGAACGGTGTCTCGTGGTTCCGCATCAACGGGATCCCCGCCAACCGCACCGGCGATGCCGACAGCTGCGGTCACGCCCGCGCCTCCTCGGGCGCCGTCATAAACCTGAACGGATGAAGATCATGACGAACGAGCAGGAAAAGAAGTTCTACGTCCTCCGCGAGACGTGGATCTACGACGTGCTGCAGGCGCCCGGCGACGAGGTGATGCTCACCCCGGCGCGCGCGAAGATGTACCTCTCGTCGGGTGCGATCAGCGAGACGAAGCCGACGCCGCCGAAGAAGAAGTCCTCGGCGAGTTCGTCGTCCTCCTCCGAGGGGTAAGGCGCCATGGCGGACAGCGCCGGCGCCGATCGGGTGACCGGCGCACCGCTCACAGATTGGAGCCATGTCCTTCAATCGATCCACGTCATCCTGACCACCCCCATCGGCTCGCGCGTCATGCGCCGGGACTTCGGCTCGGAGCTTCCGGCGCTGATCGGCCAGCCGATGACGACGAAGACCATCCTGGCGCTCTACGTTGCCGCCTACGTTGCCTTGGTGCGGTGGGAGCCACGGTTCAACCTGACGAACGTCCAGGTGAGCCAGGCGGGCCCGGACGGGCGCCTCGGGCTCGATCTGACGGGTGAGTACTATCCCACCGGCCACCTCGACCGCGGGCAGGTCGCGCCTGTGACCATCCCGACCTTCACCGTCTACATCTGAGGAGGCGCGGGCCATGGCGCAGCGTTTCTACGACATCGACTTCGCCAGCCTCACGCCGCCGGAAGCCATCGATCCGCTCGACTATGAGGTGATCCTCGACGAGCGGAAGGCCCGGTTCCTCGAGCTGTGGGACGAAGCGCGCGCCGAGAACCCGGATCTGCCGGCCTACGACACCCTCGTCCTGGAGACGGACCCGGTCGCGGTGCTCCTGCAGGAGAGCGCCTACCGCGAGCTGGTGCTGCGCCAGATGGTCAACGACCGCTATCTCGATGCGACGTTGCCCTACGCGGTCGGGAGCGCGCTGGACGTGCTGGGCACGCTCTACGGCGTGCAGCGGCAGGACGGCGAGACCGACGAACGCTTCCGGCGCCGCGTGCAGCTGGCGCCCGAGGCCCTCTCCACTGCGGGGACTGTCGGCGGCTACATCTACTTCGCCCTCAGTGCGGAGCCGACCCTTCTCGACGTGGACGTGCGCAAGTCGCAGCCCGGCCGGGTCGAAGTCACCTGCCGCGCGGTCGGCACTGATCCGCGCCCATCGGCGGCCATTCTCTCGGCGGTCCGCGAACGCCTGATCGACGAGGGCGTGGCGCCGCTGACGGACATGGTGACCGTCCGGGCGCCGAGCGTCGTGCGGGCGACCGTCACCGCCGAGCTGATCGTCAGCGACACGCCGACGAAGCCGGTCATCGTGGCCGAGGCCAAGGCGGCCCTGAACACCTACATCGAGAGCCGCATGGCGATCGGCTCGGTGCTCTACCGGTCCGGCATCACGGCCGCGCTGCACGTGCCGGGCGTCGTGTCGGTCAACCTCATCGAGCCGAGCTATGACGTGGCGCCGAGCGGCGACCAGGCCGGCGTGGTGCTCGTCGAGGTGATCAACGTCACGGCGGCCCGCGCATGAACATGCTGCCCATCAACCAGACGGAGCTGGAGGGCGCGCTGGCCGAGACCGGGGCGCCGCTCAGCGCCATCCCGGTCCCGCTTCACCTCGCGCGCGACCCGGCGCGGATCCCCGAGCATCTCCTGCCGTACCTGGCCTGGGAGATGTCGATCGACATCTGGGACGACGACTGGTCAATCGAGCGGAAACGCTGGGTCGTCGCCAACGCCATCCGCCTGCACCGGCTGAAGGGCACCCTGAAGGGGATCAAGGCGCACGTCGCCCTGGTCGGCGGCGAGGTCGTCGGTGCGCGCACGCCGCCGGATACGGCCTACGCCGGGCTCGCCCGGACACCGCAGGAGATCGCGGCCTACCTGGCGCAGTTCCGCCAGCTGCGGACCTACAAGCAGCGCAACCGCGGGAAGGTCGCCTATGGCGTCTATCCGGGGGCGGGCTTCTACGTGGAGGGGCGCGATCGGTTCATGATTGCGTCAACCGCGTTCGAGCGCGCGGGCATTCGGTCCTTCGTCTACGACCCGGCCACCGGCGAGGAAACGCCGACGGTCACCGCCCAGCGCACGCTGGTCGTCACCGGGACGACGGCGATCGACTATGTCGAGACCTACATCCCGGCGAAAGCGCACGGCTGCTTTCCGAACGGCCCTCTGTATCGGTGCTTCCCCGACCCCTCGTCGGCGAGCGGCCGCGTCGTGGCGACCTACACGCCGGCCGACGTGAGCGAGTTCGAGGAGGTCGTCCGGAAGCGGACCGTCGTGCCGTCGGCGACCCCGGTGAACATCATCCCGGACAAGGTCGTCGAGAGCGGCCCGGCGCAATACGGGTCCGCGTTCCCGAGCGCCCGTCAGTTCGTCACGCCGCGGCCGAGCTACCCTCACGGACGGAAGGACAGCAGGATCTTCCTCCCGCCGTCGTTGGCGCCCTTCAAGGTCTACGAGCGCCTGTACCTGTTCGAGGCCGGGCGGAACAAGATGGCGCCCCGCGGCGGCGGGACGTTCGCCGGCCACGTCCGGCTCGGCATGCCCGCCTACCACGCTCAGCTGAATGTGCGCCTGGTGGCCCGTCGCCCGACCGGCATCTTCGTCGGCCAGCACCTTCGCGGGTGCCTCGCGGTGAAGACCGACCGCGTCTCGGCGGCCCTCGAAGCCGTCCGGGTGTCCAAGTCGGCGCGCGATAAAATCTGGGTCCGGACCCGCACCTACCGCGACCTGACAGTCGATGACCCAATCAACCTCGATAAGGGGTTCAAGCTCGGCACGTTGTTGCCAGATACGGAATAGGACTTCTACATGCAGAAGCAGGTATTGTTCCGCGAGCGGCAGGAGCTGCTGGCCGAAGACTTCAACAACCTCCAGGGCTTCGCGCGCAACGAGTTCGACACCATCGCGGCCGAGCTTCTGACGACGGATCGCAAGTGGCGGGGCTTCGACGTTACCCAGCCGAGCGAGACGACGCTCGCCGTCGGGCCCGGGTCCTACTACGTCAGCGGCCAGCGCTACGCGATGGAGGTCTCCGTCACCTTCAACTTCCTGGTCAACCTGCCGGTGCTGACGCAGCGGTGGGTCGGCCTGGTGCTGCGGGCGAACGACATCGACACCGACATCCAGAACCGCGACTTCCTAATCGACGTGGACACCGGCGACGCCGAGCCGTCCTCGGTCGCGATGCAGTCGGCGCGCGTGGCGTCCCTGGCGGTGGTTCTGGGAACGGAGGCGGCCGCGCCGACCTACCCGATCCTGAACGCCGACCAGATCGTCATCGGCTGGGTGCTCCTCGGCACGTCCGGCATCGTCACCTATCGCTCGGCGACGGAGTACTACGCCGCCTCGATCCCGGAGCTCGACCTTCGCCTGAAGGATCAGGAGGCGGTGCAGAGCGTCATCGGCGACCAGGTCGCGACGATCCGCACCGACCTGTCCGGCGTCGCGGCGTCGGTGAACGGCCTGGTGCCGCGGTGGGTCGTCGAGAGCATGGCGTCGGACATCGCCCTGCTGAAGGAGCGGCTCGAGCTGGAGAGCGGTTACGCGGCCTACGGCGGCGACCGCTTCCTCGACGACGAGGAGAGCGACACGGACGGCGTCAGCTACGCGGCCGAGGTGCAGGACGGTGTGCGCTTCCCCTTCTCCAGCGTCGCCGAGAGCGAACTCGAGCTGGAGAACCCGAACGAGAACCGGGTCCACGTCAGCAACCAGTCCGGCTTCATGATCCCGGCCTTCAACTCGGTCGCGCGCCTCTCGACGCGGAACGAGGACACGACGGCGAACCCGCTGCCGCTCTCCCAGTACGAGTTCGCGACGACCACCTACAAGGTGATGCAGCGCTCTGCGATGCGCATCCGCGCCGGCGCCGGCCGCACGCCGACCCGGAACGCTCGCTTCTGGGCGGAGCGCCCCGAGATCGAGTACCGCCGGGCCACCTTCATCCACGACGGCCGCACCTACGTTGTGCCGGACGCCTACTACGAGACGACGTCGCTCACGCCGAACCCGGCCGAGCAGTCCGGCCTGTCGGGCACCATCGCCCGCCTGGAGGGCTACTGGTACGACGAGGAGCCCGGCTTCTCGCAGGAGATGGTGATCGACGAGCAGATCGTCTCCGGGACCGAGGTCGTCCAGACCTTCGCGAGCGGCCAGTACGGCTGGGTGATCCGTGTCGACCTGATGGTGACCGAGAAGGGCCCGGCCGGCGACATCACGGTCGCCCTGATGGAGACCCGCGACGGCCTCCCGGACCCGGACCGCGTCATCACCATCGGCACCTGCACCCACGCCAACATCAAGACCTGGGTGCCGGGCAATTTCGAGACCTACACGACGGTGTTCCTCGACCGCGGGCTCCTGCAGCCGGGCAAGCGGTACGCCTTCGCCATTCGCTCGAGCGGCTCGCACAAGATCGCGATGGTGCCGGACGACGAGTTCCCGGATGGCGCGCTCTACGTCTCGACGGCAAGCGGCCTCGAACTCGCCGACACGCAGACGCAGGTCATGTTCGAGCTGCGGACCTGCGAGTTCAAGAAGACGACCGAGGTCGTCCGGATGAAGGATCTGTCCCTTCCGGCCGGCATCAACGACATCGACATTTGCGCAAGCTACGTCCACTCGCCGGACGGGTCGATCATTCCCGAGATCCGGCGCCAGGGCACCTCCGAGTGGGTGCCGCTGACGAAGGCGGCCGCGCTGCCGTTGTCGACCCAGCCGATCACCGTGAACCTGCGGCTCCGCTTCGTCGGCACCAAGGACTTCATGCCGGGCATCCAGCTCAATGGCTCTCGGGTCCAGGTCGGGAAGCTCGGCACGGCGATGACGTGGATCTCGGAGGCGTACACGGTCCCGTCCACGCAGGTCGTGAAGGCCAAGGTGGTGCTGGAGCACTTCAAGGCGGCCGATCACGCGCTGTCGATGACCGTCAACGACAACGCCGCGGCCGGCTACGAGGACCGCGTGCTGGAGACGGCGGCGGACGGCGTCCACAAGCGCGTGGAGCGAACCTTCAGCTGGACCGCGACGGAGATCACGAGCGCGATCAGCGCCCTGACCTTCAAGATGACCGGCTCGGTGGTCGCGACGGCGGACGTCTTCGCCGTCGAGGAAATGACCTACCAGACCTTCTGAGGTGAACCATGAAGATCGAAGGCATCGAGATCGAGCCGGAGGGCCGCTACTACGTGACCGTGAGCCAGCGGGTGCAGGTGCCTTCGTCGGGCATGGTTCTGCATCCGCTCCCCGGCCGTGGGTACGGCATCAAGGGCTCGGCGGTTGAGGAGATCGGCGCGGACGTCATCGCGACTATCCGCGTCGATGCCATCCCTTGAGCGCGCTGGCACAGCTCGAGTTCTCCGCCGGTGAGACACTCGACCGGGCATCGTTGAACCGGCGGATGCGGGACCTGAGCCTCCGCCTCAACACGCTGGAGGAGCAGCGCATCTCCCTCCAGGAGACCGAGACGGCGATCGTCGAGCTCGGGCTCACGCGCATCGACGATGTCCTGAAGCCGGCGATCGAGGCCGCGCTGGAGGTCACCGACCCGGGCGCCTACTTCACCGCGACGTCGACGACGCCGGCGACCATCGGGACGGGGTCCAAGACCTTCGTCGTGCCGGCGGAGCAGCGCCCCTACTTCATCCCGACCCGCACGCTCCTGATCTACTCCACGGGGGCGCCGCTCTCGCGGATGGAGGTGACCTTCACCTCCTACGACCAGGACACGGGCTCGCTCGCGGTGGACGTCATCTCCACCAATGGCGCCGGCAGCTTCGCGGACTGGACGATCACGCCGGCGGTGCCTTCGGGCGCGACCGAGGGCTATGTCGACGCTACGGTGGCGGCGTCGGAAGCGACGGTGACGGGGCTGATCGCGGACGTCGAGAGCGACCTCAATGCGCTCGCTGTCACCGTCACCGGCGTGTCCGATGATCTCGTCACCGCCCAGGCCACCATCTCGTCCCTCAGCGGAACGGTGGGCGGGCACTCGACGACCATCGGGACGCACAGCGGTCAGATCTCGACCCTCATCTCCACGGTGAATTCGCAGGGTGCCACGCTGGCATCAGTGCAGAGCACGGTCACGGCGCTGTCGTCCCAATACGGGACGCTGTTCGAGGAAGCCGTTCGCAGCGGCACCGCCGCCACGCTTCAACGGATCGAGACGACCCAGACGACGAACGGAACCTCGGCGAACAACGGCATCTATGTCGAGCAGGGAACCTGGATCACCGGTCCGGCATCTCCGAACGCCGCGGTCGCGACGTTCAAGAAGGACGTCAACTACGGCTTCCAGATGATGGTCGGTGGGGCGGGCGACGTCCGCGTCCGCCGCTTCAACAACTCCATCGAAGGATGGTGGACGGTCTGGAACTCCGCGAACTTCGACCCCGACGCCCATATCGCTGCCTATCTCGACGGAGCGCCATCCATCGTCGTCGGCAACGGTGACGAGACCACGACCACCAGCAACGGTCTCGTCCTCGGCATCACCGGGAACATCGTCCAGAAGGCCCTTCAGTCCGCCCCGTCGACCAAGCGGATGCAGCAGGTCATCGGCAACAATGGCGGCACGGGCGATCCCGAGGTGCGCTACGAGGTCCACCTCAGCGGCGACGTCTACTCCAAGACCGGGTCCTTCCTGACCCTGTCGGACGCCGAGGCGAAGGAGGACGTCCAGGCCGCCCCCGCGCTCGCCGAGGCGCTCGCTGCGATCCCGGCGCGCTCGTTCCTGCGCAAGGGGGGCGACGGTCAGCGCGAGGCGGGGCTGGTCGTCCAGGACACGAACTGGGCGACGATGCCGGACGAGATCAAGCGCCTCGTCCGCTTCGATGCGGGCAACGGGAGCTGGGTCCTCAATACGTCCGGCATGACGATGGTCCTGTTCTGCGTCGTCAAGGAACTGATCGCGGAAATCGAGGCGCTGAAGGCGCAGGGGAGCTGATCCATGGCGGTTACTTTGCTGCGCCAGACGGTCAAGCTGACGGAGGTCAGCACGATCGCGGTCACCGAGATCGTGACCGATCAGGAGACCGGGGCGAAGACGCGCGAGATCCGGATCTTCACCGACGATAACCAGGACGAGGAGGCGTTCGTCATCGTCCTGGACGCGATCGATCCCGAAGGGGACGGCATCGAGATCACGGTCCCGAGCGGGACGCGCTTCTAAGCCACCTCCACCCTCTCCTGGTCCGAGCACCGGGATCATCGACCACATGACGCCTGGCCGCGCGCCGGGCTTTTTGCCGTGAAGGAAGCCCAGGAATGGTGTCTCTCAACTATCACCACGGGACGCAGGTCACCGAGGCCGAAGCCAGTGCTGCGATCCCGGAATACAACCGGTTCGGCGTCGTCGGTGTCATCGGCACCGCCGAGGATGCAGACGCGTCGATCTTCCCGCTGAACCAGCCCGTCCTCCTCCTGGCCGGCACCGTGAACCTGGCGACGACGCTGGGGGCCGACGGGACGCTGCCGTGGGCGATCTCCACCCTGATCGCCGAGGGGACGTCCTACATGGTCGTCGTCCGCGTCTCGGAGGGCGCCGACGCTGCGGCCACGGAAGCGAACGTCGTCGGCTCGCTGACGGCCCTGACGGGCTGCTACGCCTTCCTCAAGGCGAAGGATCTGATCGGCTACCGCCCCCGCGTCCTGATCGCCCCGACCTTCACCAGCCGGTACATCAACGACGGTCTGACGTCGCTGACGATCACCGCGGCCGGCTCGGGCATGACGGAGCCGCCGACGGTGGCGTTCTCCGGCGGCGGCACAGACCCGGGCCTGGTGCTTCCGGTGGCCACCGCGATCCTCGGCGACGAGGGTTCGGCCGACGAGGGCACCGTGGTCGGCTTCACCATCACGAAGGCCGGCGAGAACATGACCGAGGCTCCGGTCGTCGCCTTCACCGGCGGTGGCGGAAGCAGCCCGACGCTGCCGACCGCGACGGCCAACGTCGGCGACGCGATGAACCCGGTCACGATCGCCCTCGGCATCGTCGCGCACGACCGGTCGGTGACCGCGCGCGCCTATGTCGACGGTCCCGGCACCACGGATGCCGAGGCGATCGCCTACCGCGGCGCCATCAACAACGGCCGCATCATGGTCATCGACCACCCGGTGCTGCAGTACGACGAGGCGACCGAGCAGAACGTGGCGCGGCCGGGCTCCGTCGTCTTCGCAGGCGTGCGCGGCCGCATCGCGACCGAGCAGGCGGTCTCGGTTCCGGTCGACAACAAGGACGTCCGGTCGATCGTCGGTCTGTCGCGCACGCTGCGCTATCCGAACCAGACGAACTACCTGAACGAGAACCAGGTGAGCTGCTTCCTCAAGTCGGAGGCCGGCGGCTTCAAGACCTGGGGCTCGCGCCTCGCCTACGACGATCCGCTCTGGCAGTTCGACAGCGTCCGCGCGACGGCCGACCTGATCAACGAGACGATCGAGCAGACGCTGATGAAGTACATCGGCAAGCGGATGACGGTGGACAACATCACCTTCATCGTCGAGGGCATCAACGCGGTGCTGCGGACGATGGTGGCGACCGACAACATCTACGCCGGCGAGGTCGACCTGCCGCGCGACCTCAACACGTCGGAGAGCCTCGCCAGCGGGCGCCTCTACCTCGACGTGACCTTCGAGCCGGTCGGCGTGATCGAGGCCATCCTCGTCCGGGCGAAGCGCAACATCGCTTACTACCAGCTCCTGCTCGACCAGGTGGAAGGCGTGCTCCGCGAGGGGCCGATCACCGCGGCCGCGGGCTAATCGCGCAACCTCACACGCAAGGATAACGGCCAATGGCTCGCAGCAACCTTCCGCGCTCGATCATCAAGAACGCGACCGTCTACGTCGGGACGGACGAGAACAACTCGATGATCGGCCAGGCGTCTGAGATGCAGACGCCGAACATCACCCTCGAGTTCAACGACATCCGCAACGCCGGCATGAACAAGGAGCGCCCGTCCCTGCACGGGTTCTCCGTCGAGGACGCTGAGATCACGATGACGGGCCTCAGCGCCCACAACATCAGCTTCCTCGGCCGGCCCGACCAGGAGTTCCTCTTCATCGGCGACATGCGCGGTGAGGACGGGTCGAAGCAGCGCGCGCGCTACTACGTGCGCGGCATGATGTCGGAGATCGACTTCGACAGCTGGGGCCCCGGCAAGGACCATTCCCACGGCTACACGATCAAGCCGACCTACGGGAAGCTGACGATCGAGGGCGACGAGACCGTGCGGCTGGAGTGGGACGACTTCGAGCTCACTGTCGACGGCACGAAGATCTTCGACAGCATGTCCGTTCTCACGCAGGTCTAACCGATGCCCGTCACTCTGAAGCTCCCCAAGACCATCGACGTCGGCGGCATGAAGTGGTCGGAGATCACCATCCCCGACGAGATCAACGTCGAGCAGGCCGTGAAGGTCGGCGAACACGAGTCCACCGAGAACGGCCTGATCATGGAGATGGTCCAGATCGTCTCCGGCGTCCCGCGCGACGTGATCTTCAAGCAGCCCGCGCGCTTCCTCCGCGAGCTGGTCGCGAACAAGGACGCATTCGCGCTGATCGAAAAGCACGTGGCGGAGTGCATCGGGGGAAACGAGGAAGCGGCGGGGACTGGAGAGTAATCGCCGCGACCATCGCACGCGAGCTGCATTGGCCGATGCCGGACGTTCTTCGTCTCGGCCTCGGCGATGCCGTTGGCTGGGCTGAGTTCGCGGTCCAGCAGATCAGGGAACGCCAGAAGGCGGAGAAGCGGGCCGCGCGCCGGCGATAGGAGGTCCCCGTGGGCGTAGCCAAGAGTACCCTCATCATTGGGCTGCGCGACCAGGCATCCAAGGGGCTCGGCCTCCTCGGCAAGCGGTTGAAGGGCTTCCAGCGCGACACCGCCCGCATGGGCGGCATGAACCTCGGCCTCGGCGGGATGACGAAGTCCATCCTCGCTCTCGGCGCCGGGTACATGACGCTCCGCGGCGCGATGAGCGGCACCATCGGCAGCGCGATCAAGTTCGAGAGCGCGATGGCCGACGTGAAGAAGGTCGTCGACACGACGCCGGCCGGCTTCGCCAAGCTCAGCGACGGCATCCTGGAGATGTCGAAGCGGATCCCGGTTGCGTCCAGCGGCCTGGCGAACATCATGGCCTCGGCTGGTCAGTCCGGCATCGCCGCGAAGGACCTCCTCGCCTTCACCGAGCTGACGGCGAAATCGGCCGTCGCGTTCGGGATGAGCGCGGATGAGGCCGGTGACCGGTTCGCGAAGCTCAAGAACGTGTTCGGGCTGACGCAGTCTGAACTCGTAGACCTCGCCAACGGCGCGAACCACCTCTCCAACAAGTTCGCCGCGACGGCCGGCGAGGTTCTGGAATTCACGAACCGGGCCGCCGGCGCGGCCAAGGGGCTCGGCCACAGCGTGGCCGAGCTGCAGGCCCTCGGCGCGTCGATGGTCGCCAGCGGCATCGTCCCTGAGACCGCGGCGCGCGGCGTCAACGCGATGGCCACGAACCTGTCCGTCGGCGGTGCGAAGGTCCGGGCCGCGTTCAAGGCGATGGGGATCTCGTTCAAGGACTGGCGCAAGCTCCGGGACAAGAACGGTCCCGAGGCCATGACCCGGATGTTCGAGACCATCCAGAAGATGGACAAGGACGAGGCGGCCGAGGTCTGGGCCAACCTTGTTGGCAAGGACTTCTCGGACGACTTCTCGAAGCTCAACCTGAAGACCGTAGTCGACGCCTATGCCGCGATGGCGAACGCTGCTGACCGCGCCGGTTCGGTTGCAAAAGAGTTCGAGACGCGGGCGGGGACCACCGAGTTCGCGCTCCAGCGCCTGAAGAACAACATCGCCGCCATCGGCGTCGAGATCGGGTCTCGGTTCCTGCCGTCGATCGCCGCCGGCTCGGAGAGGCTCAGCGACGACCTCGCCAGCCTCGCGACCAGCAACGACGACGTCACCGACCGCATCCGCGCCGCATGGGCGGGGCTCCGCGACGGCCTCGGCGCTGGCGATATCTTCGGGGGCATCCGGGGCCAGTTCGAGGCGCTCGAGGACTTCGTCTTCGGGACGTACCGGAAGCTCGGCGAGGACGCTCCGCCATTCGAGAAGATCGCGGCGTCGATTGCGAACGAGCGCAGCCTGGTCGGCATCACCGAGAAGTTCCGAGGGCTCGGCTCCGCGCTGCGGGACGTGGTCTCCGGCGACTTCGGCGCCCTGGGCGACCTGGGCTCGTCGATCAAGGAGCTGGGCGCGGCCCTGGGCGGCCTGAGTGCCGCGAGTGTTGCCGCCGGCGTCGCCGCTCTGGCGACGATCGGCAAGGGTCTGCTGTCGTTCACCACCGGGCTGGCGCTGTCGAGGATCGGTCGCGTCTTCCTGATGGCCCACGCCATCATCACGCTGGCCGAGGCATTGGACGGCGTCACCAGCATCGCCGAGGGGTTCGAGCGCCTTGGCGAACTCAGCTTGCCGACGCAGCTGATCGCCGGCGCGGGCGCGTTCCTCATCGCAGCGAAGACCATCAAGACCGCGATGGCCACGCTCCGCGGGGCGACGGGTGTTGCGAAGGGGCTCGGAAAGGCTGCGAAGAGCACCGGCAAATGGGGGAAGATCATTGGTCTCGGCGCGGTCGGCATCGGTTCACTTGCGGCCCTCCTCAATGACTGGACCGCAGACGCCGCCGAGGTCGGCCCTGAAGCCCGCGATGGCGCTCCGGCGCAACCTCGCGCGAAGCCACGGCCGGAGAGCACGAAGCCGGGCAGCGACCCAAACGATGGCCGGACGGATATCCGCGAGGGTCTCGTCTGGGCGTTCCGGAACATGCTGGCGTCGGGTTGGATCGCCAGCATGGTCTATGACGACCGCGCGAAACCCGACCGGCCTGAGCAGTACCTTGGCGCCGGCACCGGAGACCCGGACCTCGCGGCGGAGATCAAGCGCTTCCGGGATGTGATGTTCGGTCGGACCGGCAGCACCGAGACCGATCGTGCACCACCGACGCCCCCGATTCGTCCGATGACATCGACTGGGATGGAGGAGGGCAGGGGAGGGGCCGGACCATTCGTCGCTGACCCGAAGCAGGTTGCGGAGGAAGCGGCGTCGCTCGAGCGGCTCATCAGCCTCGCGCAGCGGGCCGGCGAGCTTCGGTCCATGGCGTCGCCGGCGGGCACGTTCCGCGGCAACCTCCTGTCGCCTGACCAGCAGGGCGAGCTCGCCGGCATCAACGCGGAGATCCGGACCGTCACCGACGGCATGCCGGAGGTCCGCGCACGGGTGCAGGCGGTCATCCGGGACATCCAGTCCGGGGCGACGGACGCGGCCGGCGCGGTCGACCAGATCCGCCAGGCGCTCGCCGACGCGGGCGTGCGAGGCGGCCAAGAGATGCAGCAGGGCGTCCAGTCCGGCGTGAGCGGCCTCACCGCCATCCTCGACGGAGCGGCGGCGCGGGCCTTTGCGTCCGGAGCGAAGATCGGTGGGCAGCTTGCCGCTGGCATCCGGTCGAGGGCCGGCGAGGCGCGTGCGGCGGCCGCTGAGATGGCTCAGGGCGTCGCCGACCACTTCCCTCAGTCCCCGGCGAAGGTCGGGCCGCTGCGGGCCCTGGTGCGTTCTGGTGGCCTCATCCCGGTCCAGCTCGCCGACGGCATGAGCCGGACGGCGCCGGTGGCTCGGCAGTCCGCGGTCCTGGCCGGCATCGTCTCCGGGTCACTCAGCGGCCTGGGGGGCGCGACGCCCGCGCTCGCCGAGCTCCGATCCGCACTGCAGGTGCCAGACGTGACCGTCAGCGCGCCTGCGGAGCCCGGCAGCATCGGTGGGCGCGCCGAGCGCGCTGCCACCATGGCGCGCCGGGTGACCATGGTGGACGCCGCCCGCCAGGCGGCACCGGCCGCTGGTCCGGCCGGCGGCGTCTCCATCACGTTCGGCGACATCAACGTCCAGGCGGGGTCCGGCAACGCGCAGGAGATCGCCAACCGGACGATGGAGACGATCGAGAGGCGCCTCGCTTCCGTCCCCCGACTGCGGTTCGGCGACGTCATCTGACCATGCCAGGGCGGCTCCCCGCTGCCCAGGCCAACCCCTGAAGCCGAGGTGAGCGATGGCCGGACCTTCTGTTCTGATCCTGGGGCCATACGCCTTCGAGGCCCTCGGCTTCGCCTTCCGTGACCTGGAGACCGGGATGGAGACCGGGTGGGCGGAGATCAAGACCGCGCAGGGCTGGGACGCGCTTCAGTACCTCGGCCCGTCCAAGCAGACGGTGTCGATCAAGGGTGTCCTCCATCCCGAGGAGTTCGGTGGTCAGGCCGAGAAGGCGGGGATCGAGGCGCTTGCCGTCTCCGGCGTCCCCGTCCCGCTGATCTCGCTGGGGGGTGTGGTGTTCGGTCTGTTCGTCGTCGAGGACGTCGACAGCCGCCAGGACACGTTCTCCGGACGCGGCCGCGCGCGCGTCGACCAGTATGGGATCCACCTGCGCCGCTACCCGGGCATCACCAGCGGCTCTGTCATCGGCGGCGCGATCCGCCTCTTCACGTAGGAGCGCGCCATGCCCTCGCCCGTCACCATCAAGGCGCTGCAGGACGACACGATCGACGCCATCGCCTATCGCCACTATGGCAAAACCGCCGGCGTGACCGAGCTGATCATGGCCGCGAACCGCCGCCTCAACGATATCGGACCGGTCCTGCCGATCGGCACCAAGGTCGTGTGTCCACCCGTCGAGCAAAAGAGCGCGCGGGCGCAGCCCGACCTGATCCGCCTCTGGGACTGACGCCATGCAGCCATCCGCGATCGTCACCGTCGGCGGACAGGTGATGGGTTCGCCCTTCTACTCGCGCCTGGTCTCGATCGACGTCACCGACGCCGAGGGCACCAGCAACGACACGGTCTCGATCCACCTGAACGACGGGTGGGAGGCCGGGATGCTGGCGATCCCGAACACGGGCGACCCGGTCACCGTCGCGCTGGGCTACGGGGCACCGGTGCTGCTCGGCCGGTACACAGTCGATACCGTCGAGGTGGAGTGCCTCCCCTACGCGATGCGGATCGGCGGGTCCTCCGCCGACATCCGGGCGAAGATGAAGCAGAACAAGTCCCGGCACTGGGACGAGAAGCCGTTGAGCACCATCGTCGAGGAGATCGCCGGCGAGCACGGCCTCGCCGCGAAGGTGAGCGGTTCGGTCGGGTCCACCGTGCTCCCGTGGGTGGGCCAGGTCGACGAGGGCGACATCCATTTCCTCGAGCGCCTGGCGGCGCGCTTCAACGCGCTCTTCACGGTCAAGAACGGGTCGCTGATCTTCGCCGAGCGCGGCAGCGGCCAGACGGCGGCCGGAGTGTCGATCCCCGGCTTCGTCATCACGCCGTCGGTCATCGTCCAGGGCACGTGCCGGTTCACCGCCGACGATCGCCCGTCGCACCAGAAGGTCGAGGCGTTCTGGCAGGACAAGGCCGAGGCGAAGCGGAAGATCGAGGAGGCCATCGCGGACGACGACGCCGAAGCGATTTATCGCATCGGTGAGATATTCGCGACGCAGGACGAGGCGAAGAAGGCGGCCGACAGCAAGGCGAAGGATCTGCAGCGCGCCACCAAGCGTCTGTCGGTCACCATCATAGGCAACCCGGCGGTCGCCGCCGGCCAGTCGGTCACCCTCGCCGGCGTCCGCCCGGGCGTGGATGGGGTCCCGTTCATCGCCAAGACGGTCCGCCACAGCTTCTCGAAAGGTGGCGGCTACACCACCGACATTGACGCCGAGCTGCAGGTCTAGGCGTTGGCCATGATCTCCGCGCGCGCTGCCTCGGCCTGGGCCAGCGCCTTCTCGAAGTTCACAAGCCGGAATGGTTGCTCGTAGTAGAGCTTGGTGTCGTCGTCCAAGGCCCGATAGGTTTCCACGGCAGCGACCGCGCGATCGATTGTGTCGAGGCGCGCGGCGCGGATCAGATCATCGATCTTGCAGTACTTGAAAAACTCTCGATAACCGGCGGCCCAGCGGGCCCTGGCGTCTTTGGGTGCATCCAACTGCGACGCGAACTTCTTGTTGATGTAGTACCGGTATCCAGCTCGGTTCGTCTTGAAGACTTCCGTGCTTCTCGGGCGGCCGCGGCTCAACAGGGCGAGGTACTCGATCAAGCTCCTGTGCATCCGATGGTAGACGAACGCCGGCCCAACGCTCGTCGGCATGGCGACAGTCTTGCTGTTGGACGAGCCCAGCCGATGGCCGCTCGCGACGTGCGTCGTGACCGCACCGTCCAGGACCGGGTGATGAGGGTGGAACCGGCGAACCGGCAGGTCCGCCCGCCAGATCGACTTGATGTGCGAGTTGATGTGCCCGACGACATCCTGGTCGGCCAGCGACGCAAATGGGCGCTCGTCGTTCACCGGCATCACCCAGTTCGCGCACGCGACGTCGGGCTGGCCGACGTCTGCGAGATAGGACTGCACGGAAGCGGTCAGCCCGGCAGGGCACCAGAACTCGTCGACATCAAGGGCAGCGAAATAGTCGGCGCTGACGCCAAGCGCATCGACCAGTCTCCGGTAGGCCGTAGGCTGAAAGTCCTTCGACTTGGGGATCGGATTGGCCGGGTCCTCGAGCAAGAACTGAATATCGCTGTTCGCCTTAGAGATCGCCGCAAGGATTTCGACGGTTCGATCATCTGTATTGTTCACGTAGATCGATATCGGAGCGAAGCCATGCCGAAGATGGTGGTAGACGAACTCCGCAATATACGCCGCCTCATTGGAGGCGATCACTAGCAAGGCGATCTTCACATCAACTCCCAAGCCTAAGCTGGGTCAGCATATCCGACCAGCCACAGACAACAACGCCAAGGGCGGCCATCGGGTCGCCCTTTTCGTTTCAGCGCCCCTCAGGGCTGCACGAAGCAGCCGCAGGGAGAGGACCCTCATGACATTCGCCATCAAGAACCACCGCCTCGACGGTGTCCGGTGGAACGCGACCCCGAACAGGTCGTCCGGCACGATCACCCCGGAGCTGATCATTGTCCACGACACCGCCGGCTCGTCGTTCTCCAGCTCGGAAAGCTGGATGACGAACCCGGCGGCCAAGGCGGCGGCGCATCTCCTCATCGGCCGTGCCGGCGACATCGTCCAGATGGGCGCGTTCAATCAGAAGCTCTGGCATGCCGGCTCGTCGTCCTGGAAGGGCCGCCAGTACTGCAACGGCTTTTCGATCGGGATCGAGTTCGACAACCCCGGCATCCTCGACAAGCATGGCGCCGCCTGGACAGGGCGCCGCTACGACGAGGCCGAGGACTGCTATTCCGAGTACCACGGCCACGTGATGGCGCTGCCGTACACCGAGGCGCAGATCGAGACCGGCGCGGAGATCGTCACCGCCATCTGCCGCCACTACGGCATCACTGAGCTCGCCGCTCACTTCGAGATCTCGCCCGGGCGGAAGTACGACACCACGCCGCTCTTTCCGCTCGAGAAGTTCCGGTCGATTGCCAAGGGCAATGCGGACCCAGATCCGATAGACGCGGATCCCGACGCCGACGGCACCGTCTCCGTGGACGGCCTCAACCTGCGCCGGTGGCCGTCCAACAACGACAACGTCATCGCCGTCCTCAACCACGGCGACACCATCGAGGTCATCCGGTCCGGCGTCTACGCCAATGGCTTCCCGGAGGCGCGCTGGCACCTGGTGAAGGCGGCCAGCCATCCCGAGCTGGGCTGGGTCCACTCCGCCTACGTCAACCTGATCTGATCTGATCTGATCCGGCCGCGTCCGCGGGCGCCGCGCGCCGACCCGACAGCCCGCCTATCCCACGATCACAGGTGAGAACCCTGATGCAACGAACGCTCATCATGGCGGGCGCGCTCGCGCTCGCATGCACGCCGGCCGCGGCGGCCGACTTCGCCCCGGTCGTCAACGTGTTCACCGAGACGCTCGCGACCATCGTCGCCTCCGCCGTCGGAGCCGGGATGCTCTGGCTCATCGCCAAGGCCGGCAAGACCGCCGAGAAGTACGGCGTGAAGGTGGACCAGGAGGCGCTCAACGCGGCCGCAGCGCGACTGGAGATCGCTCTGGAGCGCAAGCTTCGGGCTGAGCTCGGAAGTCGCCTACCTGGCACCATCGACTTCACGACCAAGAGCGAGGTCGTCAATCGGCTCGTGGACTACGCGGCCGAGCAGCTTCCCGACGGGCTCAAGGTGCTCGGGATGACCGCCGATAACGTCCGGCGCCTGGCGCACGAGATGGTGGAGGACTGGACCGGTGGAGCCGAGGCGATCGCGAAGGCGACACCGGCGCCGGCCGCCCCCCCGTACAGCCCCGGCGAAGGGGGCCTCACCTGATGCACTTCCGAGCCAAGATGTACCGCATGGGGATGGGGCGCCGTTTCAACGGCGTCCTCCTTCCGGATGATCGGGTGCCGGTTTGATGCTGATCGTCCGGCGGATCTCCAGAGGCGTCGCAGATCACTTCCCGATTCGCGTGTCCGAGTGGGTGATGGTCCACCCGACCTTCTGGATGGGCGTGGCCCTGATGGCTCAGCCGGACATCTTCGATAGCTCTCCGTCCTTTGCCGAGCTGGCTCGGTGGGCCGATGAGCGCGTCTGGTCCAGCATTGCAATCCTGTGCGCCTTCATCCGCTTCACCGCGCTCATGGTCAATGGCACGTTCCGAGGCTTCACGAAGTCGCCGCACCTTCGGGCCTTCGCATCGTTCGTCGGGGTCGCTTTCTGGTCGCAGGTCACGCTGGGGTTCGCGATCGCGGCAGGTGCCGGCGAGGGCGCATGGACCGCAGTGGCTGTCCATTCGACCCTCTTGCTCCTGGAGTTGGTCAACGTGCACAGGTCGTTCTCCGACATCGGCAAGTCCGCGCGGTAGGCCCGGATGAAGTGGCCGGACATCAACCTCACCGAGGTCTTCAACGGGATCATGATCGTCGGGGCTCTCGCCCTGGCGTGGGTCAGCCGGAAGCTCGGTACGAGAACCGCGGACGGCCAAGGCGAGCCCATGCAGCTCGCCGGCGCCGTCATCGACAACTCCAAGGCGGAACAGCTCGAGGCAGCGTTCGTCGCCCATACCGAGGCGCTCGAAGACAACACCAGGGCCATTCACCAGAGCCGGCGCGAGACGACGCACGCGATGGAGAGCCTCGAGCGCGAGATCCAGGACCTCACGCAGGAAACCATCAGGGCTGGCCGGCGCCAGTAGCCATCTTCAAATTGTGTCTTTTCGGAGGTTTACGCCTCCGCGAAGGGTCGCTCCTTGCTTCGGCAGGGGGCGGCCCTTTTTGCGTTTCCGCGGCCTTCACCCGTAGCGCAGCCATACCCTGTCAGCCGGCAACGTTAGGATGCTGCTTCAGCTCATTCTCCGCGAATAGCGCCCGAGCCCGGCGGGCGCGCTCCGGCATGATCGGCTTCGCGCCGGACTCCATCTCGAACACCTGCTTGTGCCGAGTGTTGTCGTTGCCGCCGAAACCCAGGGCCTCGCCGAACGCTGCCCGGCTCAAGCCGGTGGCTTCACGGATAGATCGGAGCTCGTCCTTGCCCATCACATGCTCGGCGCGGACCCGCGCCACATAGGCCTTGGCTTCCTCCACCGACCCGAACCAGCCCGACGGGTCAGGCAGCGACGCGAGCCACGCCCTGAGCGAGGCAATGTCGGCGTTCGGCGGCGCACCAGGCAAGGCACCGATTCGCGCGGCGAGCAGCTTGTCGCTCTTCTCGCTGAAAAGCGCCGGCACGGTTCCGTCGTCGTGAAACACGATTGCAACAGGCATCTGATCCTCCATTGGAAGTGGGAGGGGCCGAAGCCCCTCCGTCTCATTCGATGATTTCGGCCTTGCCGCCGACGGAGATAAAGACCGCTTCCTGATCGGTGACCGCGAGGACGTCGCGGGCGAGGGAGCGGAGAGCGTCGACAGCGGCGTCGCCATCGGTGGACGCGGAGACGATGACGGAAACCTCATCCTCGTAGAGGCGGCCTTCGTCGTTGAGCCAATAGCCCTTGGCCGCATAGACCGTGGCACCGCCGAAGAGGGTGCACACGTTGCCGATCGCGCGGTCGAGAACGTCGGCGTTGCTGGAGCCGTCGTTGTCGAGGTTCGGGATGATGATCTTGGTTTCCATTGCATCGACCTCCAATGTGGGCGCCATGCCCTGTCGATGCTCATAATTTATGGGCTGAAGCCCATAATTCAAGGCCCAATGTGAAGTGACTGGTTAAAATTTTGGCTCAGGGGAAAGGCCTATATCCCTGTTCCCACAGGTGACGCACCGCAGGGGGACGCGCCCGCCGAACTTGCTGGGATTGTAGTCCCGGCCGATGCGCTCGGCGATCGCGGGCACGTCCAGCGGTAGCCTCGAGCGCAGAAGCGAGTGCGACCGGTTGCCGTTCCATGTGATTCAGACCGTGCCCGATCGTAGTTCAACCGGTGGGAGCCCGTTAACTGAGACGTGGACTGCCGACTGAATCGTGCCATGCATGTCGTTTCTCAGGTCCGCGGCTTACGCGCCATTATGAGCGGTTGCGGAGATCACCGACCTCAAGTCGCCGCGCAGCCGCTCCAACATCGTTCGCTTAATCGAATTCTGGAAGTGGAGCTGGTTGGCCACGAGGCGAGGACGGACAGCGTCGAGGAAGTAGCGACGCCCTTTCGGCGCCGATGTCCATTCGAGGATGTTGTGGAGCTCCTTCATCACCATCATGAGGCGTCGGTCCGGTTGGGGCTCATTGTCGTACGCTTCGTTGATCAGCTCGGCGAACGTGATGAAGCCCATATCTTGGATCTCGGCGAGCGTGCCGGCGCTACCGACTACGAGGAATGGGCGGTGGAATATGATCGGTTTGATGGACTTCTCTGTGAACCTTATCGTCCCGAAATAGTCCGATTCGGCAACCAGGCATAACAGGGACCGTGATAGTGCTTTCGCTGGCAGAAAGCGCAGCAAGCCGCCGGACTCGATGATCGGCTCAATTTGCTCGAGCTTTGCCCTTTCCGCCTCGACCGCGGCCGCGAAGCTTGGGAGCAGCCTTCGCACCTCCTCGGATGCACTCTCAATGTCGAACAGCTTCGCCCGGTCGACATTGAAGGACATGATCGCCCGATCGGCGAGAGCGGGCTTCGAAAGCACGTAGGACGCGGCAGCGAGGCGATGTGGCCTCACCTTATTGTTGAGAAAGAGGAAGCGCGGGTCCGCGCCGTAAAGACCTTGGAAGTCGTGGGTTCCGACAATACTGGCGGAGTGGGCCGCTTCTAGGTCCGCCAGATAGTGGTGGAACTAGATCCATCGCGGCGGTGCGCTACCTACCTTAGCGAATGACTCGGCTAGTCTGGCGGGAGCGTTGCGGTCCTGTGAGACGTATACGAACTGCGAGATGGGGATGTCGTGCGCGCTGCAGAATTCGGCGATAGTGGCGGCCCGCTTTGTCGAGATCCATCCGACCTCGGTGGACCGGTCGAGAACGATGAAGTCAGACACGGATGGCTTCTGCGCAACAATCCGTTTCAGCTTCTCTTCAAGGTCCGATGTGCGCTCTGTCTCCGATTGACTTGGCTCGTCGAGATAGAAGATCCGGCCGCGGTCAGTCGCGATGAGGGGGGAGATCTCTTGCAGGTAGCTCAAGAGCAGGTAGGGTTTCTCTGAGACGGAGATTATTCGCACGAACGGCTTCCTTTCCCGTCGCTTGTCCTCTGTAGTTTGCGCAACGGTAGGGGATCTGGCGGCGTCCGCAAGAGATATATACTGCAGCTCGCCAACGGCAGCACGCGGCGAGGCTCAGCCCATGGGAAGCCAAGCGAGCTGCCGAGACGGCAGGCTATCGCGAACAGGACTTGGTGGTCGGAACGACCCGTGCAACGATTGGCCTGGATGGCCAACATAGGTTCGAAGGCGTAAATGGATCTACTTGAGGCATTCGTCGCGTCGTGACCTAGGATGCGTCCCATGTCCGTCGTCTGGTATGCCCTCGCCGCCCTCGCCGAAATTGCAGGATGTTTCGCCTTCTGGGCGTGGTTGCGTCTCGATCGATCGCCGCTCTGGCTGGTGCCAGGCGTCCTGTCGTTGATCGGCTTCGCCTGGCTGCTCACGCGCGTCGAGGCCGACTTCGCCGGCCGGGCATACGCCGCCTATGGCGGGGTCTACATCGCGTCGTCGCTGCTATGGCTGTGGCTCATTGAGAACCGGCCGCCGGACCGCTTCGACCTCGGCGGCGCTGCCCTCTGCCTGGTCGGCGCCGGGATCATTTTGTTGGCGCCGAGGACGGGGTAGGGTTCTCGTACGCCCGGGTTAATGCCGACACGTTCACGCCCGGCATCATCGAACGGGCAACGATCTCCTCCTTCGCCGATGTCAGCGCCGCCTAGTGGTTGCAGGGGTCGCATCCAGCCGGGACACCGTCGCGTCGATGACTTGGAGGCTTTTGTGTCCAGACGCTCCGCTCTTAACCTTTTTTTCCGATGCGAATACCCTTGAGCGCCCCGGGTGCTAACGTGATCGACTCCTGCAAATATTTGGGGCCAGCGCGCTTTTTTGCTTTCTTGGCGTCGCTGTCCCCGATTTTTTTGGGTTCTCTCTGGCTTCGCTTTTCGTTCTTAGCCATATACACCATCCCTATTGATCACTTACACAAGAGGACATCTCTTAATCCATACGCTATTGGGTTTATTATTGAAATATATTTCAATATTTTTGTATATTTCCGATGAAATGGAGTTCGTCTCCATGGATTAATAGCATCGTGCAATGTAATATCGCACAGTTGTTGAATTTGAGGTCAAAATTGATTTGAGATAGCAAGGCTATCTTTTGAGATTCACTGACCATTGCGTTGCCATTGATTGTCAGGACGCCTCTACGATCGCGCCTTCTGCGCAAAGCGAAGCTAATCGTTCCTAGCGGTGTGTTGCTTACGATCAAATCGGCCAAACCGCTTGCCGGCGGGGGGGTCATGGACGCCACTTTCCTGATTCTAGTGCAACATTCAGACGCGGGCTAATAGGCTATCGACCTATGCGCGGCGGCCGGTCGCGATCCGAACTCGACCACTGGGAAATTCGCTGCTGGCCCAGTTGATCCCCCATATGGAGACCGCGGACGAAAGCCAACTCGGTGTGGATTTCGACGCAACCCGGATCGAGGCAACCTACCCACCATTTCGTTCGAGTTGCCACGAGGAAGGCACCTTCACAGGCGGTGCCGATGAGCGGGGACATTCGACCTAATGGCGCCGGATTTCTGAAAATGGACCTGTGATTGATAGTAAAGTAGCTTCGATGAGCGACGACTCCTGGACGGGGTCGGCAGGACGACGCCTTAGGAGCCGCCGCTCATCAGGACGCGATCGGTTAGTCCGCAAGTCCCAAATTCGTGGCCGACTCGCGACCGTCGCGACCTTTCTCGATGTCGAACGTCAACTTTTGGCCTTCATCGATCTGATGAAAGCCAGCGCGCTCGACGGCAGAAATATGCAGGAACACGTCTCGCGTCCCGGTCTCCGGTTGGATGAACCCGAAACCCTTAGACGAGTTAAACCATTTCACTGTGCCTGTAGCCATTTGTGTCTCCTTGAGATGCGCTGCCCGCAGAGTGCGGCAGTTTTGGCGCTGTCAGAGCAAATCGCGGACTGCGGCCACAAAGGAGACAGTAGTTGATAGTCCTAACTCAGCTTGATTAAGCTAGTCTCGATGCCCCAAAAATTCAAGATAATTTATCAGAGAATCCTTTTTGAGCGGAATTTTTTGCGAAAATTATTTAAATTTCTTGGCGCAGATAAAGAAAAAGCCGGGCTGGCTGAGGGGTTTTCATTTTTGGTGGCGGCGCCAATCCTATTCTGCCCGCGCGTGTCCGATTGCGTCTCAATGTAGGATTTTCTGCGCTCAAAGCGCCTATCACGCCCCCATATTAGCGTGTAGAACCCGCAACGAAAGCAGTGCCGCGGATCGATACGTTTCTTCCCAGTGGGTTGGTGGTTCCGCGCATCAGCTGGTTGTGTTGACACTTCCCCAGTCCCACGATCTCGTCGTCGCGCTTGGCCTTCCGGACACATGAGCGGTGGTGAGCGCTGGGGCTGGGCTAAGGGGTGCTGCGCGCAGCTCCAGCGATCCAGAATGGGTCCGCCCGTGCAACCCCAAACTGAAATGTCCTTACTGCACTTGCGCGGACGCGCTGACACAGGGGCGAGCATAGGCTCTACGTGCCGCGTTAGTCCCCGGCCCACCGCCGCTCCTACAACGCGCGCCAGATCGGGCTCGGTAAGCAGCGGACCCCTTAAATAACCTGCTGCTGAAATCCGTGGCAACTATAAGTTCTGCTGCGGTTTCAAGCCAACGTCCTGTGTGGCACGCTCGGGCATCAACACCTTCCAACGAGTTCTCCAATGAGCCCACCTCTTGGTAAGGCAGTCGCTCGGAATGGCGCGCGCTGGCTCATGAAGTCAATCGGCGGCGACGATACTTTGCGCAGTATGATACCGTATTTTGGGGTTGAATTACTTTCAGATCGCTCGGTGAGACGCCTTCCATTTGCATCCAAGCATGATGGGCTTCGCTGGCTGCGGGCCGATTTTGCCTCAAACTGTCGGAGGCGAGTTGTATTGATGAGTGACGAAACGCTTCACTGAACTCGGGTCTTTGAAACATCCCGCCGTGCTCACGCTACTGCGCCGGTGTCGGTCTTCACCGTCGCGCCGGTAGGCGATGACGCGGTCCCGCAGCTCGGGCTTCACCCGGTCGGCATTGATACCGAAGAGGAAGCGTTCAGGAGCTTCAGCGGGAGAATGGTCGTGTGCTGCCCACCGGACGAAGCCATCAGCGTTACACTGATGGCTTCCGAGAGGACCGGGTCGCGCCGGACGTGATCATGGTGCCCTTGCCACGTCACCCCCATGGCTTCGACGATGGGCTTCAGCGCCACGTGCGGCTCGCGGTGTTGGTGCTGTGCCGCCGCTACTATCATCTACCACGTCTGCCCTGTCGCGATGATCAGTCCCGGCCCCACGTCGATCCGATTAGGAGCCGCTGTGCGGGACCGCCGCAGCAGTGTGGACGAGAGCGAAGAACGATCGGCCTTCAATGACGGAGGCGTTCGGTGAGATCTCGTACCCGAATCCGCCGAAGCCGAAGTACGGCATGCAGATTGGCCAGAAGTGCAATCGCATCGGTTGTGTCGACGTACATCGCCTCCAATTGTCCAACGCGGATGTCTTGCAGGACGTACTCTTCCTCAGTCTCAGCCCACAAGCGCTTTGCAATTTCCAAGTCTGTGTTGGTCATAGGACGCCCCTTGACCATTGTAGCATATGCCCACCGGAGGCAGGATCCGAGCGCTCCCGAGAAAGGTTCCGAAGCGGTCGTCGGGTTGGCCCAACCCTCTCGATCGGCCTCGGCCGAGCCGCGGGGATGTGCGAGGGTCGATAGGCTACCGGCAAAGGGACCGGCTGCTGCTCGAAGGCGCAGCAGCCGGCTAAGTTTGTTCAGAGTAGTGCAACATATGTACCTTTTGAGGGACATACTGTGCGTGAAAAGTTCTAAATTGGAATAATCTCGGTGGCAATGTCGAAACCTGGATTGGCCAGTCTATTTTGGCGATGGCGCGGCCGAATTTGGGACGACGCGCTTGTGCCGCTTCTGGCTCCGCGTGGCCGCCTCAAGGCCAGAATAGGGGCATCGCGATCGGCTTTGCCCCCCTATCCAGAGCAGTGATATCAAAGGATGTCTCCGGCGGACGACATACAGTGGCCATCGGTGACGTCGCTGCCGAGCTCTCCCTCGGCGGTGCGCCGGAACCGGCGAGGGGACGCCCGGCAGCAATCCTCGCCGGTTCCGGTTGGGGCTTGACCGGCGCATCAGAGGGGCGGGATGCGGTCTCCAAAAATCGCCTCGAGCGTTTGCCGGCCGACGTCAACGCGTTTCTCATCACGGTGCAGGTGCCGCCCCGAGAAAACGTCGTGCCATGCTTGAAACTCGGCTCGCCCTTGGAAGCGCCGTTCCATGATCGACTCGGAAACGTCCTCCCGGATGTCCTCGTAAGGATCCTGCAGCGCCAGGTGTCGCATGAGTGCGCCGACCGTCGCCTCGAGGTACGAGAGCCGCACCTTCATCAACTCGATTTCTCGTTCGTCCATGGCGGTCCAGATCTCCGATCGCGTGGATGGCAGCGGCCGGCGTACGATGGCCCGGCGCCGACCGCATCACGAGAATGCATGATCCCCGAACGCCGGTCAGTGCAGCGTGATGCCACCCTCGCGAAGCCCCTCCGGCGGTACCCATAGGAAGAGATAAGGGCAGTCCAAGACGTCGGCGATCCGTGCCATCGAGGCGATATCGAAGACGCGAGGATCGTAGTGCTCCTCGAGTTCGAATAGCCGCTCCTCCTCGACCTCCGCCCGCTCCGCGAGCATCTGAAGAGTCAGCCCCAGCATCCTGCGCCGTTCGAAGATGTAGTTCCGGCGGAAGAGCAGCGCCTTCCTGCGCGCGGATTGGCGACGTCGGCTCATGGGACACCTCCCGGCTTTTCTTATGGGTAGGGCATCACGTGCCTGGGGATCCAACAAGGCCTCGGCCGGATTGAGGGTTAACCGGCGCCGATGCACGACTGCCGTTGGGGCCCGTCCACCGAGACCGGATGGATCACCCGATTGGCGGCGCTGCATGCTCCAGCTCGTCCAGCATCAGGTTGATCGCCTCGACGCGCTCTTCGTCGAGCGCGAGACGCGCCAGGACTAGATTAATGCCGGCGCGGGTGAGCCAGACAGTTCCGCATTCCGGGATAACCACGGCAGCCAGCAAGGTCTCATCGGACCAGCTATCCATCACCGCCGCAACGTCGGTAAGGGGCAAATCCGCTGCTCTTGCCAAGTCTGCTGGCCTCACCGCCGGTCCAGCCGGCGTCAACCAACATTCGAATTTAAGGGCTCTGACCATCATCGGCCGGTCCCCGATATGGGCGCTAATCGTCGCCGGTGGATTTACGGTGTCATGGCTTACCGGCGATCGTCGATCGCGGGAAGACGGTCTTTTGGCGCGGACTCCGAATATTCCAAGAGGCGCCGCAGATACAGCACCTCCTGACGCGCCTGGTTCAGCCGAGTTCCGTGCTGCTCGGCCGCTCCCAGCATCTCCAGTGCCTCGAGGCGGCTCTCCGCTGTCATCAGACGCTGCCGGAGCCTTTCGCTGGTGTCACCGATCATGGTGCCGTTCGCCTATCGATAAATCGGTCTGTGCTCATGCTTCTTGGTCTTCGACGCGTAGAGTGCCTCGTCAGCCCGCGCATAAATCTCCGCCGGCGACCGCCCCTGATCCGGGAACAGTGTGAGGCCGATGCTCGCCGAGACGTTCAGGAGCTTGCCTGAGGCTGCAATAGGCTCTCTCACTATGCCCATGAGACGCTCAGCAACCTCCATCGCCCTCTCAACGGTCTCGACCTCGAAAACGATCACCGAGAACTCATCTCCCCCAAGCCGCGAGACAAGATCGCCCTGCTTCACGGCATTGTTCAGGCGCATTGAGATGACCCTCAGCACCTCGTCGCCGACCGGATGCCCGTAGACGTCATTGACCGGTTTGAAGTCGTCCACGTCGAGGAGGATCAGCGCGTGCTTGGTGACGAGCCCGGGTTCGGCCGCTGCGTGGAAGATCTCCTCGAAGTGGCGCCGATTTGCGAGGCCGGTGAGCGGATCGAGGAGGGCAAGCTCCAACGCCCGCCGCGCCTCCGTTTCCGCCTTCAGGCGACGCTCCAGCTCCAGCCGGTATGCGCGGCTTCGCCGATACCAGACAATGAACAATCCGCCGATCAGGATGCCGGCCAGGATCAGGGCCTCCTCGATCTCCAGAAGCAGGACCTCCGGCGATCGCTCCTCAAAATGCATGAGGACGTCATACTCGAGGAACAAAAAAGCCGCCGTTAGCATCACTGCAGCGATGATGGCGAGAGGCACCGCGTTTGCACGCAAGTGCCGCGAACCCCATAGGGCTCGGAAAGTGGGTTTAGTCATCTCGTCGTGGCCGTGTAGGTCGATAGGCGGGATGGCTGGGAGGGTGGGTAGTTGCCGAACCAACTCAGTTCGTCAATCTTGCCTCTCGGCTGATCGAGTTGATTCGGACTCAGAATCCGCCGGCGGCTCGGCGTCGATCAATCCCGCTGGTGATGAGGATGTCGGAGGGCTCGTCATCGATTTATCAGTCGCCTTACGAGCTGTTTTCAAGCGCACCCCAACGCCACGACGGCTCGCCAGGATAAACTGGATGCCGCCTGCCTCGAGGGCTTGGCAAATCCTTCTCACCGTATAGGCGCGGCCGCCGAGCGGTCCGTCGATGGCCTCTAGCCTAGCGATGGTCGGCGCGGACACCCCCGACCATGCGGATAGGTCAGATTGCGACCATCCTAGCAACGCTCGAGCGGCTTTCACCTGCCGTGACGTGATCATCGCGAATCTCAACTATAAGAAGAGCGCATCAACAGGCGCCATCGCCTATCTAATATGATTTCTATCAATGCTGCTTGTCTGCAGCAAGTGGTCCCGGCAACGAATTACCCCTAGCAACAAGGTGCAGGGGAACTCATGCGGCTTCGATTTCGCTAGATATCTTCATGTGCGGCATACCACTCGTCGCGGCTCGCCCCTAGATGAAAAAGCGCCACTCCGGTGATGGTGCGGCTGATGTTCTCCAGCTCGTCCTGGATCTCTCTCATCGAAAGCGGCTTGGCTCCGGACCTCTTGTCCTCATCCGAGAGCGGATCGAGATCGAATCTAAGCGACACGGCCCGCATGTCCGCGCGCGCCAACTCCTGCAAAATTTCAGCAAGCGCTTCACCCTCAATCGGCCGCTTCGATTTGTTCTTCATGTCGCGTCCATGTCGCGTGGAGCCGCCGGGACTGCCGAGAAACACCAGGAAATCAGTGGAATTCAGTTGCAACATGAAATCGGCAGAGGGGTCATCCCACGTGATTGAATCTGTTGGTGTCCCCAACGGGGCTCGAACCTTCCAGCCCGAGACTAGGAAGCACGTGCCTCTTCCTGCTGAGCTACGAGGTTACGACACAGTAATACAGGTCGGCAGTTTGTGCGATGGCCGATGCCTCGTCCACCGAACGCCGAAGTTAAGTCGTTGGTGGGGGAGCAGGTGACACCGCCCGACCTTGGGCATCTGCTCCCATCGCATCTGTCGCTGGATTTACGGCTACTAGGATTAGTACGTCCTCGGCCGCGAACCGCGATGGAAAGCAGCCATAATGCATCGCTTGGGCAAATTGTGGAGTAAGATCAACGTTTCAGAAAAACGCCAGGCTGATCAGTGCGCAATGGTGTCCCTCTCGACCGGGATGAGGCGCGGCAGAATCAGAAGTGAGGAGGGGCATAGAAAAGCCGGCTACCACGGGGCAGTGGTAGCCGGAAGGACGGGGTTGATCGACTTGATTATTAGTTAACAATACGCTGGAAGGGGCGCGGCGGCAACCCTCTGTGGGGCACGTTAGTCCAGGCAGGTTGCTACAATAATTTCAGTGATTTGCAGCGGAGCCAGAAAGTTGCAAGGCAGGCATTCAGTCCCGCGGTAGTTTCAACGGGCCAACAAAAAACCGGCTACCGGTGGTCAGCGGTAGCCGAAGGATCAACGCAAAATCACGATCGCATCAATATTCATACCCCGCAAATTTCAATGTGGCAATGCCTCGTCTGAGGGCCGGGGGTCATAAATACGAACGCGACGGCGGGCGAGACCACCCGGCGTGGCGCCATCTTGCTGTGCATCGGCATATGTGCGGATCATGAAGATCCGATACAACGCAAACACAGCTTACCGACGCTGCGCTTCGTTTGTTGGATCCCACGGCCGTCACCGAGTTAACGGACTGGTTGGCATGCTAGTCGATTGACCCATTCCAAGAGGCCGTATTGGGATTCCGCTGGCGAGCGGCTCATGCGAAGGAGGCGGGTGCGAACAGGCATCTCCTTACGGTCTCGGCAACGCGGCGACGGGCAATAGCAAGGCCAGCGTCTGGCGATGGAAGGGGCGGTCCGCCGCGGACGGGGTCGAGGGTCTCGGAGAAGTCCCGGCCGCCGGGCAAGGTACCGGCGGCCCTCGACAAGGTGGCCGAGGTGGTGCGGATGACCCACGAGGCAATGCGGATCCCGCAGGGAGCGGGCCGGCGGTCGAGGCGCAAGGACGCCAGGAACCAAGCCTCCAGAGTCCGGAAGATAGCCGATAGCACAAACGGAGATGCGCTATCGACCGCATTGGCGCGCTGGGCGGATTACTGCGTTTTCGCTGGGGCCGCCGCGCCTTCTTCCGGCTCATTGCCGGGTAGCGGCTTCGTATCCATAGCGCTCTCAGGTGTCACTTTATCGGCAGCGCCCTCTTCTGGATTGTCGCCTGGAAGTGGCTTAGTGTCCGTCGCGCTCTCGGGAGTTACAGGGGCAGCGGCGCCCTCTTGCGGAGTAGCTTGTGCGATAGTGATTGGGTTGGCGACCCGATCGGCGGCAGCCGCGCTCGGCATGTGGCCCGCTAATACTGCGAAAGCGAGCACTGCACTGCTTAGAGAGTGATACGAAAGCATTGTTTCCTCGTTCATTGTTCGTGTTTGCCGACATTTTTGATTGGGGTCGGGCAACACATCGTACAATCGGTTGCTCTGAGGCGCGACTCCAAATTGACCCCTTGATTAAAGCTCGGAAATGACATGCCTTAACAGGCACTTAGCGGTCATTTCTGCTCCAATTCCAATATTTGACTGCCGACGTTCTCTCTCATCGAACATTAACCGTGAGAGGCGCTGTGTCCGAAAAGCACACTTTTGCTAGGGCGTGTACCCATACATGCCGATGTCCGCACTTCAGCGCATGCGGGACCTAGATCCGACCAAGGCGCTTGTTCGAGATGCGGGCAAAGCGGACTTTACCGTGACATGGTTTCGACGAATAATCCGTGGGCCCACTCCAGGCCTTGCCAAAGTCTACGTTCGGGTTAGCCGAGCGCTTGGCATGAAGACAAACCGATAAGAAATTCGGAGAACTTATGGCGAACATCGTATTCTTGTCTCGAAGGCTGGGTGTCTTGGCGCTCCTGGCCCTGGTCTCGCTTTCGGCGAGCCCTCTGCGCGCGCAGGACGTGACTGCGGAGGAGGCGGCCTCCAACGCGCAGGACGCCTATCTCTATTTTTACCCCCTGATCACGATGGACGTGACGCGAAAGCAGATGACCAACGTGCCAAAGCCCGACGGTTATGCCGCGCCGACCAATCATTTCGGCAATGTCCTTGCCTATCCTTCGGCGGACAACAAGGTCGTCGTACGGCTCAACTTCGATACCCTGTATTCGAGCGCGTGGCTTGATCTGACCGAGGTGCCTGTCGTCATCAGCGTCCCCGATACCGGTGGCCGCTACTACCTACTGCCGATCCTCGACATGTGGACGGACGTCTTCTCCTCCACCGGCTGGCGTACCACCGGAACCGATGCGCAGACCCTTCTGGTCGCGCCGCAGACATGGCGGCCGGAGCTCCGGAGCGGCTTCGATTCGATTGGCCTGCCGGCGGACACGATCCGCGTCGACGCGCCGACGCCGCACGCGTGGGTGATCGGCCGCATCAAGACCGATGGCGAGGCGGACTACGCTGCCGTCAACAAGATCCAGGAGGGCCTCGAGATCGTGCCTCTCTCAGCCTGGGGGGACCCGGCGGCGGAGCCCGCGGATGCTCCCGTCGACTCCTCCATCGACATGAAGACGCCGGCTAAGCAGCAGGTCGACACCATGAAGGCGGACGCCTACTTCAGCTATGCGGCCGAGTTGATGAAGACTAATCCGCCGCATCTGATCGACGCACCGCTTCTGCAGCGTCTCGAGCGGATCGGTTTCATCGTGGGCGAAAGCTACGACGTTTCCGCGCAGAGCGACGTCGTGCAGAAGGCGGTGAGCGAGGCGCCGGCCAGGGCGCAGTCGCTGATGCAGTACATGCTGCCTCGGCTGGCGACGACGGCGAACGGCTGGTCGATCAACACCGACACGATGGGCGTCTACGGCGTCTACTACCTGAAGCGCGCCATCGTCACGCAGCAGGGTCTCGGTGCCAACCGCGTGGCGGATGCGGTCTATCCGCTGAACCTCGTTGATGCCGACGGACAACCGCTGAACGGGGCGCATAAGTACCGGATCCACTTCGAGAAGGGTGAGTTGCCGCCTGCCAATGCCTTCTGGTCGGTCACGTTGTACGATGCGGAAGGTTATCAGGTCGCGAACAGCCTGAACCGGTTCGCGGTCAGCAGCTACATGCCGTTCAAGACGAACTCGGACGGGTCGCTCGAGCTATATATCCAGAATGAGAGCCCCGCAAAGGAGTGGGAGGCAAACTGGCTGCCGGCGCCGACCGGCGCGTTCAACCTGACGATGCGCCTCTACGCGCCGAAGTCGGATGTGCTCACGGGCCGATGGGTGCCACCGGCGGTCAAAAAAGCAACGTCGACTCCAGGAATGGTCACACAGTAGTTGGCCAGTCCATTGACTGGCATATGATTGAACCGGACCTTTAGTTCAATCGACTCCGGCGCAGGTATGGCGCTGTCAGCTTGCCGCAGGTCGCGGCAAGCTGGTTTTTCGTGGAGCACCTGGCAATGGTTCTTCAACCGGATCTAGCACCGCCGGCGGATCATGGCCCGCTGGAATTGCCCCGGTTTCGCGGACACACTTGCCCTAGGCCGGCTTCCTCTACCGCGCCGTGGATCTCGACGCCTTCTCGCGCCGGATCGTCCACTGATCGAAGGGCTCGATCTCACGACCAAGCTCGTTCTTGACGCGCCCCGCAGACCCGCGGCCGCTCCATCTCCAGAAATCGACCCTCAGCCTGCCCCGCGTATCGATCGGCAGGAGTGAGGCCAGGCTCTCGAAGGTCGCCCAGCGTCGCGATGGTGCGAGGCGTGTTCATGACTGCCGCCGTAGCAGCGTCCGCGCGGTGTCATTCATCATGGACAGACCGAAAGACTGCCGCGTCCGAAACGGCGGGACCCTGGCCATGGAGAGGCTCTCCGGTTCGCAACACGCGACGTTGTGATCACAGTTTGCGGAATTCCCTCTGGTGCAATTGAACCAGACCAGGAGCACAAGGCGCGAACATGTGCCCAGAATGGCCTCAAAACGGAATGACCTGCACGCAGAAAATCAATACGTTACGATACGGCCCCTCCGTTCACACCGGAAAGGTCACTGGTTCAATCCCAGTCGCGCCCACCATACTTCCCACAACTTCCCTGCGACTGTCGGAATTCATCCGGATCGGTGCGCCATTCGCCCCGAACTCCGGACGGTCGGGGTTGTTGGCACGCCGTGTGCGGTGGGTCGGTCTTCAGTTGACGAAAATGAAGTCGCCGCTGGTCAGCTCCGACGTGTCGAAGCCGACCACGACCGCGATTACGTCGCCGTTGACCGAGATGTCGCTGCCGTCGAAGTCGAGCTGATAGTAGTGCGACACCCCGCTGACGATGAAGCTGTCGCTGTCATGTTCGAACCCCTTGATCCGAGACTGACCGTCCGCGGTTGACAGGACGAAGATGTCGCCACCGTCGCCACCGACCATGACGTCGCGTCCCCGCCCGCCGTCGAGGATGTCGAGACCATTGCCGCCGAACAGGAAGTCGTCGCCGCCTTCGCCGCGCAGCGTGTCGTTGCCGTCCTCGCCGACAAGGGAATCGCGCCCGCCGCCGCCATATTGCGAGTCTGCCGCGGCTCCGCCGTAGATCGTGTCGTTGTTCTGCTCGCCGTTGAGGGTGTCCTTCCCGTCGCCGCCATGGAGCACGTCGTGGCCCGCGCCGCCGAGGAGGCTGTCGTTGCCGCTCTCGCCGGCCACCGTGTCGTTATCGCGCCCGGCGTCGACGTGGTCGCCGCCCGCACCGGCGAGGATGTAGTCGTCGCCGACCCCGCCTTCGATGCTGTCCGCCCCGTCGCCTCCGCGAATGGTGTCGTTGCCGGCCTGCCCGTCGAGGAGGTCGTTCGCCCCGAGCCCGGAGATCGTGTCGTTGCCGGTCCCGCCGGTAAGGTCGTCCGGCCCGTTCGTGCCGATCAGCTTCTGGGGCTGCGTATCCCGCGAGTGATTGACAGTCTTCGCGGTCGTGTCGAACGCGGTGACATCGCTCAATGCGACGGCCGGCGCCGTACGGTACCAGTAATTGACCCGCATCAACGCGTCATCGTCGGTCGCGGTCAGCAGAGTGTCCAATGTATCGGTGGGGAATAGTGTCGGATTGTCGATCGTGTCGGGCACTGTGATACCTTGTCGTCAAAATTGTGGCATAATCCGTAGCATATTCATGAATTCCAGAATTCAAACTTATGAGAGAGAGTTGTTGCGATAATGCAATTCGAACCGCTCTGATCCATCCTGGATCGCCCGGTGCGGATCTGGGGATCTGATAAGCTGCGCGAAATCAGATGGAATCAGCTGTTTGACGGATCCAGCACGCTCCTGACCGATGCGGATATATAATAGTTGATATCCTGCGGTCCCTGCTTCGAAACATGCTCTGCTGCAATCGAACGCAAGACGCCGGGACGGCTCGCGAACATCTGTACGGCGCGAGTCGCTGGTGCCCGGGGTTGCCTGCCGCCGGTCGCCTCGGTGGTCCGGGCGTCGTGCCCGGTAGTCCCGTAAGCGGTAAAGCGCCGGAACCCGCGCCCTCGACCCGCCGCCGGCACGCGCGCCCCGCACCGTACGCCGCCGGCTGGCGCGCCGGCGCACCGGCCTTTCCACATATCGGACCGGATCGGTGATGTTCTTCGCGGTCGCCTGTTGCGAAGGCCGGGCGTCCCGTGCGAGGCGCGGCGCACACACGCCAAAGCCAAAAAGCCCCAACGCACGAGGCCCCGACGTGACGCTGTCCCTTCGTCCCAACGATCCCCTCGACCTCGAGCCGCTGTCGTCGCTCCTGACCGACGCGGCCGATCTCTCGCTCGTCAATCCGAGCGCGAAGCACCCGTTCGATCCGCTGGAGTGGATGGAGAAGTGGCTCGCCGAGCCCGACGACGCTTCCTTCTACGTGCTGGACGAGGCGGGCCAGGAGGTCGGCTTCTTCGCGCTGCGCGTCGGGGTCGGCCCCGAGGTGCGCCATCTCACCTACGTCTACATCGCGCCGGAGATGCGCGGCGGCGCCGGACACGCGGTCACCGCGATGGCCGAGGACATGGCGCGCCGGCTGGGCGCCCGCTCCCTGAGCCTGAAGGTGGAGACGGACAACGCCCCGGCGCTGAGCGTCTACCAGAGCGCCGGCTACGAGGAGCTGTCGCGGCGCTCCGGCATGGCCACGATGCGCCGCGACCTCGACTGAGAGCCCAACCTCTAGGGGGGCCCCGTGACACTCTCCGGCCGGCGCCCCCGAAATGACGAGACCGGGCCCCGCGGGGCCCGGTCGGTGTTGCCGTGACGGGCGTGGGCCCGATCAGTTGCCGCTCGGCATGCCGATCGAGATGCCGTCCTTGTTGAGCTGCTCGCGCGCCCACTGGAACCGCTCGTACTGCGTCAGCGTGAGCGGACCCGAGTAGCCCTCGCTCTGCAGCTTGCGGGGCGGATACTCGACGTAGGTCTTCATCTTCTTGCTCACCGCGTCGTTGACGGCGGGGAGGGACCACGTGCTCTCGGTGAACGTCGTCATGAAGACGTCGTAGCGCTCCTGCGGATCCTGCAGCAGGTCGAACACCTGCGGGACCGTCGCGACATAGCTTTCCGCGCCCTTCCAGCCGAGGTTGGTGTCGACCGACAGGCCGCCGGTCATCGCACCGTCGTCGCCGCGCAGGTTGAAGGCATACTTGAACTTGCCGACCCGCACCGCGCCGGGGCTGAGCTCGTCCTCGGTAAAGTAGAACCACTCGTGGCGGTTGGGCGCCCCTTCGCCGGTCCAGACCGGGATCATGTCGAGGCTGTCGAAGATGATCGGCGCGCCCTCGCGGTCGGTCTTCGGAAGATCCGTCCCAGCGACCGCGGCGAAGGTCGCCATCAGGTCGAGGCCGCCGACGATCTCGTCGCTCTTCGAGCCGGGAGCGACCTTGCCGGGCCAGCGGACCATCGACGGAACGCGGCTGCCGCCCTCACGCACCGTGCCCTTGGTGCCGCGGAACGGCGTGTAGCCGGCGTCGGGATAGACGTCCTGCCAGGCCCCGTTGTCGACGGTGAAGAAGACGACGGTGTTGTCCGCGAGGCCGAGCTCGTCGAGCTTGCTCAGCACATTGCCGACCCGCGTGTCGAGCTCGACGACCGAGTCCGCGTACTTCGACTTCGAGATCGACTTGCCCTCGAACTCCGGCGCGGGGAGGTTCGGCTGGTGGTTCTTCATGAAGTTGACGTTGATGAAGAACGGCGTGTCCGGCGTCTTGGCGGCGTCCTCGAGGAACTCGACGGCCGCGGCCTCGACGTACTTGTCGAGGAAGGGGATGCCGACGACGCCCTGGTCCGGCGTGTCGACGTACTCGCCGTTGACCTTGAAGTCTTCCTTCACCTCACCGCCGGCGGTGCCGGAGAGGGCGCCCTTGGTCACCTTCTGGAACATCTCCCGCAGCTCCGGGCTCATCCCGGCGTGCCACTTCGGATCGGTGTAGGTGTAGGCGTTGAGGTGGTAGAGGAAGGCGTACTTCATGACGTCATAGCCCTGCGCGTTCGGCAGCGCATAGTCCGACTCGCCGAGGTGCCACTTGCCGGTGAAGTAGGTCTTGTAGCCGGCCTCCTTCAGGACGGAGCCGAGCGTCCATTCCGCATGGGGCAGGCCGCCGCCCTGGCCCTGGAACGCCACCGTCGTCATGCCCGACCGGTTCGGGATGCGGCCGGTCTGGATGGCGGCGCGGCCCGGCGTGCAGCTCGGCTGGCCGTAGAAATTCGTGAAGAACATCCCCTCCGAGGCGAGCTTGTCGAAGTTCGGCGTCGGCATGCCGCGCGCCGCACCGCCGAGGTAGGGACCGAGGTCACCCCAGCCGGTGTCGTCGGAGACGATCAGCAGGATGTTCGGCTTGGACGGGGTTGCGGCCGGCGTCGTCGCCTGCGCCAGCGCGGGGACGGCGCCGAGCGACGTGGCGCCGAGCGCCAGCATCGCCATGCGCATTCTGCCAACCCAGGGATTGGGCTGCCCCGGTCTGCGGGTGTCGGTCATACTTTCCTCCTTGCAGGGTAGTTCGCCGTCTGCCGGTACACGGCAACGGCGCCCGGTGCGGTCCATGGGTGTTCGAACGGTCAGACGGGTCCGAGGTGCGAGCGGATTTCGGACTCGAGCTCGGCGAGGAAGTGCAGGTACTCTGCCGCCCTCAGCTCTCCGCCGGGCACTCTTTCCCAGTGCCGTCGCGCCGCAGCCGCCTCCTCGTAGTCCGCGCAGACCGCGCGAAAATCGGGGTCGTGGCTGCAGCGCCGGTGAAGCTCGAATTCGAACTCGGGCAATCGTGCGACGATGGACGAGATCCTATCGGGCATGTTTCCATTCCCCTCCCGGGACCCAGACGGACGCTACATTCAGGCACCCAAAAGACAGCGGTCGTGCGGGAGTGTGGCACCGTCGCGCGCGCCGCACGCAGTACGAACATGTTCGTACCCCCCGCAGCGCGGGGTATGACTCGGGTGTGCGATTACTCTTGGGAGTATTTCGCTGGATGGTATAGGATGCCGACCTAGCGGGCGGCATGGCTCGCCGGCTGAGCAAGACCAGGGTGGCCATGCGGACCGTTTCCAGCGCAATACGACCGGCCGGGGACCGTTCCCCGCCGTCCGAGGGCGATGTTCGGGACGCTCTCGCGCGACTGCTTTCGAGCCCGCATTTCGATACCAGCGATCGCCGCCGCGCCTTCCTCCAATATGTCGTGGAGGAGACGCTGGAGGGGCGGACCGAACGCCTCAAGGGCTATGGAATCGCCGTCTCGGTGTTCGGCCGCGACGAAACCTTCGACAACAGCGCCGACCCGGTGGTGCGCCTGGAGGCCCGCCGCCTCCGACGCGACCTCGACAGCTACTACGTGGATGCCGGGCGCTCCGACCCGCTGCGCATCTCGATCCCGAAGGGCGGCTACGTTCCGACCTTCGAGTGGCAGGCGGGGGCCGCGCGCCCGGATCCCGTGCCGGTGGCGGTCGAGCCGGAGCCCGAGGGGGAGCCCCAGCCGGACGAGGCGTCCGCCGCCGCGCCGCGGGCCGACGAGGTTGACGAGCCGGACACCCCGCCGGAGGTGCCGCCCGAGGCGCCTCTACCGGTCCGGCGCAGGGACGGGGGCCGGCGCTACCCGGTCGCCATCATGGCCGGCGCGGTCGCCGCGTCCCTGATCGGCCTGTGTGTTCTCGCCGTGCTGACGGTTGCCGTCTGGTCGCTGTGGCAGGAGACGGCGCGGACCGAGGCGAGCGCCGGGGTCGGCGAGCCGGCGGTGGTCGTCCTTCCGTTCCGTTCGCTCGGAGGCGCACAGGACGGGCCGTTCCTCGCCGCTGGGATCAGCCAGGAGCTGATCGATCACCTGATGCGCTTCCCGAGCCTGCGGGTCTACATGCGGCCGGTCAGCGTCGACGTCGACGGCGGCCACGGCGCCCTCGTCCAGGCGGGGCGCGACCTCGGGGTGGCGTACGTCATCAGCGGCACCGTCGGTGTCGAGGGCGAGACGGCGCGCATCGGGGTGCAGCTCTACGATGCGCGGACCGGTCAGGTCATCTGGTCCGCGAGCTACGATCGCCCGCTGGTCCCCGCCGCGCTGATGGACCTGCAGCGCGACCTCGCCGGCGAGATCGCCAGCGTCCTCGCGCAGCCCTACGGCGTCGTCAGCCGCGACGTCGGGAACCGGCTGGCGGCCACGCAGTTCGACGCCAGCATGGCGAGCTATGTCTGCGTCCTGCGGGCGTACATCTATCGCCGCAGCTTCTCGAACAAGGCATTCCCGCCGGTCTTCTCGTGCCTCCAGGCCGCGGTGCAGCGCGATCCCGACTACCCGGATGCCCTTGCCATGCTGGGCTGGCTCTACCTCGATGCCGGCCGGTTCGAGTTCCTGAAGGGTCTGCCGCAGGCCGAGGCCTACGAGAGGGCGTACACGGCGGCCTCGAAGGCGGTCGCGCTCGACCCGCACAACGTCCTCGCGCTCAAGGCGCTCGGCTCGATCAACCACTACATGGGCCGGTACGCGGAAGGGGAGCGGCTGTCGCGCGAGGCGGTCGCGCTCAATCCCTCGGACCCGGACGCGCTGGCTCAGCTGGGATGGCGGCTCGCCGTGCGCGGGCGGTTCGACGAGGGCATTCCGCTGCTGGAGCGCGCGATCGCGCGAAGCGTCGATCCGCCGGTCTGGTACAACCACCTCATCTCGATCGATCACTTCATGAACGGGCGCTACCAGGAAATGCTGGAGATCTCGCAGGGCTCCGTGGCGGATGGGATCGGGATCAGCGAGGCGCTCGTCGCCATCGCCGCGGGTGAACTCGGCGAGCCGGACATCGCCCGCGAGGCGCTCGCCAAGATGGCCGGATACGGCCCGCTCATACGCGACCCCGCGGCCTACTTCCGCCGCCACGGTGCGACCGACGAGATCGTCGAAGCGCTGACCGCCGGTCTGGAGCAGGCCCGGCGTGTCGCTGCCGGCAGTTGAGCGCCGCCCGCCCCGGCAATTTTTGCACATGGTAAACCAACCCGGCCGCCGTCGCCGGGATCGGTTGCAAGCATGGCGTGCGTGCCGTGCGGCCGGCCGCCGGTCGCGCCTTCCAGGGGACCGAATCGGGTCGAGGGAGCGGCGTTCCGGAGGCGATACCCGGGCCGGGAGGCTCCTGCCCACCGGTGCGCCACCCGACGGTTGCCGTTATGCGCTGACATTTCTGCCGAATTCGGCGAGCTGGTCATGTTTTAGGCAGTAGCTAGGCAGGAAAGTCGAGCGTTCCATCGGCCCGCCGCAACGACAGGGTGGGCGAGATCACGCCCCGACGTGCCGTCGATCACCGCGCGTTCCGTGGGGCGGTTCTACGGTGGCAAGTAGAATTGGACGGCATTGAAAAACATTTGCAACCATACTGTCCCGTAAAGGTTGCGCTCCCCATTTTGTGAATTGCTTGAATGCTCAAACTAGATCCCGGGGGCGGAGGCGGTTATAGACAATTCGATGCGCACAGACGGCGCCAAGATATTATGATCAGGTGGCTTTGAGTTATGGCGTGTTTCTGTCCCGAAGCGCGGAACGCTCGCCTTGCTGAGACTCCCGGCCTACTGAACGGTCCGGACGGGAGGTAGGGTCGGAATGGCGACCGACGCAGCGTTCGCGATTGCACAGGGCGCACTGTACTACGGTGTAATGCTGACCCTGTTCCGCTGCCGCGACGTGTTCGGCGTCGGGACCTTCTGCTGTGCCCTCTGCGCCCTGACCTTCGTCGAGACCTACCTCGCCGCGACGGTGTACGTGGGCGTCGCGGACATCATGTACACGCCCGGCTCGGTCATCCTGTTCGCCGGCAAGCTCCCGCTGCTGCTGCTCGTCTATATCCGGGAGGACGCCGAGACGGTCCGCCAGCCGATCTACGGGCTGTTCTTCGGCAACCTTCTGATCGTCGGCCTTCTGCTGCTGATCGGTCAGCAGACCGCCGCGCCGATGCTCGGGGGCGAGAAGACGGTCCAGATCGTCGTCGACTCGGCGTCCCTCACGGTCTGGGGCACGTTCCTGCTCTTCGTCGACTGCATCGCGGTCATCCTCCTGTACGAGAGGCTGTCGCGGATCGCCCACATGCCGCTGTTCGTGCGGGTGTGGCTGTCCACCGTCGTCATCCTGGCCGCCGACCATGTCCTCTTCTTCGCCGCGCTGCACATCTTCTTCGACGTGCCGGTCAGTGCCGGGTACGGCGGGTTCGTCGGCAAGATGGCCGCGGCGTTCTTCTACAGCACCCTGATCTCGCTCTATCTGCACTTCGCCGAGCGGGCCGGTGCCACCTTCGGCGGCTCGATCGCGGATGTCTTCGACGTCCTGACCTACCGCCAGCGCTACGAGGCCCTGCACGTGGAGAGCCTCCTCGACGTGCTGACCGGGGTCCGCAACCGCCGCGCGCTGACGCGCGAGGGCGAGCGGTACGTCGACGAGGCGCTCGCCAAGAAGTCCCACCTCGGGCTGCTCGCGGTCGACCTCGACAATTTCAAGTCCGTCAACGACAGGCACGGCCACATGGCCGGGGACGAGGCGCTGTGCTTCCTGGCCGACCTGATGAGGGGCACGGTCCGCAGCACCGACCAGATCTACCGCATCGGCGGGGACGAGTTCCTCATCGTCCTGCCGAACTGCGATCCGCCCTCGGCCTCCAGCATCGCCGCGAAGCTCCGCGACCTCACGAGGAACACGCGGATGGCGCGTCCGCCCTATTCGGTGTCGGCCAGCATCGGCTGGGCGGACCTCGGGACCGACGGCGCCTCGCTCGGCGAGCTCATCACCGCCGCCGACCGCCGCCTCTACGAGGCGAAGGCCAACCGCAGCATGATCCCGGTCACCAGCTGATCACAGCGGTATCGGCGGGGGCGCCGGCCGACATCAGCAATATTCGGCTGACTGCTTTTGCGTGATCGGGTCGATGCGCTGGCAATATATCTGCTATTTCCCCATCGCTTTCTTTAATTGCCCGTCATCTGTGGTGTCCCATTGGTCAAATCATCCTGACCGATGATATAGCCAATTGACACAAACTGTGGTCGCGCCGTCTAAAAGATCATCACCGAAAGGTTGCCGCTGCGGCACGTTCGGTGCGGGCGGGGAGGCGAGCGGGCAGGCCGCCGGCCGCGGCCGAGGGGACGGGCGAAGGAACGAGAATGGACGAGAGCGACGACCAGACCGCCACGCTGGGTGACGACGTCATCGTCCTGGGCGACGCGCCCGACACCGTCCAGGCCGAAGCCGGCAACGACACGGTGATCGGCGGCGCCAGTGCCGACCTCATCGAAGGCGACGCGGGCGACGACTTCCTGACCGACGCCGACGGCCGCGACCCGGCCGATCCGCAGTACAACACGGCAGCCGACACCGTCCTCGGCGGCTTCGGCGACGATACCATCCAGAGCTTCGGCGGGCCTGACTCGCTGGACGGCGGGGCGGGCGGTGCCGATCTCCTGTTCCTCGACCGCAGGCTCGACGCGGCGCGGCTGCAGATGACATCCGTCGGCTTCTCCGACGCGGCGCAGCCTTATTCCAACGTGGACTTTGCCGACGGGACCGAGATCCGCAACTTCTCGGCCGTCGTCCTCCATGGAACGCGCTTCGGCGACCTCATCGGCCTCGGAGCGTCGACGGACACCATCTTCGGCGGTGACGGCAACGACACGATCTTCGGCGGCGACAGCAGCGACGTCGTCAACGGCGAGGCGGGCAACGACAGGCTCGCCGCGACGCCGATGAGCTACGACCAGCTCACCGAGCAGCCCACCGGCGACACCACGCTCGACGGCGGGGAGGGCAACGACACGCTGATCGGTGCCGGCGGCGACGACTACCTCGTCGGCGGCGCGGGCAACGACTACCTGACGGAGGACGGCGGCGCGCTCGGCCTCTTCGGCAGCGACTACCTGTTCGGCGGCGACGGCGACGACTTCATGGAAACCAGCCGCGGCGCCGACACGCTCGACGGCGGCCCGGGCGTCGACAACGTCTTCTTCACCCGCAAGGGCGAGCAGGGCGGGCACCAGTCGGGCTGGACGAACCCCGCCATCAGCGGCGGTGCCGTCGTCGACGGCGCCAACGTCGTCTACCAGTTCAGCGACGGCAGCGTCATCCGCAACGTGGAGTCGGTGCGCTTCGTGCTGACCACGCAGGGCGACAGCTTCCTCGGCAGCCGGCTCGCCGAGGAGATCTCCGGCGATGCGCGCAACGACACTCTCTCCGGTGCGGGCGGGGACGACACGATCGACGGCGGCACGGGCGCCGACAGCATCGACGGCGGCAGCGACCACGACAGCCTGACCGGCGGCGATGCGAACGACACGCTCCTCGGCGGTTCGGGCAACGACAGGATCGACGGCGGCGGGGACGACGACCTGCTCGTCGGCGGGTCCGGCAACGACACCCTCGTCGGCGGCGAGGGGTCGGACACCGTGAGCTTCGCCGCGCAGACCCGCGCGTTCCGCGCCGACCTCGGCGCGGCGACGCTGACGGTGGACGGCGTCGACACCTTCAGCGGGATCGAGAACCTCGAAGGCGGGCAGGGCAACGACACGCTGGTCGGCGACGCCATCGGCAACATCCTCGCCGGTCTCGCCGGCGCGGACGTCCTGAAGGGCCTCGCCGGGGACGACACCCTCGACGGCGGCACCGGCCTCGACACGCTGATCGGCGGGGCGGGCGACGACCGCTACATCGTCGACGCCAGTGTCGACACCATCCTCGAGGAGGCGGGCGAGGGGACCGACACCGTCGTCTCCAGCACCGGCTTCACGCTGGGCGACAACCTCGAGCGCCTCATCCTCACCGGGACGGCCCGGCTCGCGACCGGCAACGACGGGAAGAACTCCCTCTTCGGCAACGACCTCGACAATACGCTGTCAGGGCTCGGCGGGACGGACTACCTCTACGGCCAGGAGGGCGACGATACCCTCGACGGCGGTGCCGGCCGTGACGTCATGACGGGCGGTGAGGGCGACGACACCTACCTCGTCAACCGCTCCGACGACGTGATCAGCGAGGAGAGCGGCGAAGGAAGCGACAGGGTCGTCTCCTCCGCCGCCGACTACACGCTGGCGAGCTGGGTCGAGCGGCTGGAACTGACCGACATCGCCAGCAACGGCACCGGCAACGAGCTCGGCAACATCATCGTCGGCAACCGCTACGCCAACAGCCTCGCGGGTGGCGCGGGCGCCGATTCCATCATCGGCGCGGCCGGCGCGGACACCCTCGACGGCGGCGCCGATGCCGACACCATGCGCGGCGGCACGGGCGACGACATGTACATCGTCGGGATCCCCGCCGACGTCGTGCGCGAGGAGGTGGACGAGGGGTTCGACACCGTCCTCACCTACGTCTCCAACGCCCACCTTGCCGACAACGTCGAGAAGGTGATCCTCGGTGCCGGGACAAACGCCAGCCACGGCAACGACCTCGACAACGTCATCGTCGGCAACGACCTCGATAACTACCTGCGCGGCGAGGGCGGCGCGGACGAGATCGAGGGCGGCAACGGCGACGACACCATGGTCGGCGGCGCGGGCAGTGACACGCTGGACGGCGGCTCCGGCGCGGACTCGATGGTCGGCGGGACCGGTGACGACACCTACGTCGTCGGCCTCGCGGGCGACGTGGTCGACGAGAAGGCCGGCGAGGGCACCGACACCGTCGTCACCTACATCGACGGATATGCGCTCGCCTCGACCCTCGAGCGGCTGGTTCTCGGTGGACGCACCGCGTCCGGGAGCGGCAACGGCGGCGACAACACGCTGGAAGGCAACGCGGCGGACAATGCGCTCGCAGCCGGTGGCGGCAACGACACCCTCGTCGGCGGCGACGGCGACGACACGATGAACGGCGGAACCGGCCGGGACGTGATGCGCGGCGGCGGCGGCAACGATCTCTATCTCGTCGACAGCAACGACGATGCGGTGTCCGAGAACGCCGGGGAGGGGACCGACACGGTGGTCGCCACCGTCGCCAACCACCACCTCGCCGACAATGTGGAGCGCCTGATCCTCGGCGCGGGCGTGAACTCCGGCTACGGCAACGCGGCCGGCAACGTCATCACCGGCAACGGGCTCGACAATTATGTCCGCGGCGAGGGGGGCAACGACGCGCTGACCACCGGTGGCGGCGCCGATACGCTCGTCGGCGGCGACGGGAACGACACGCTGACGGGCGGCTCCGGCCAGGACACCTTCTCGCTCGGCGCGGGCCGCGACCTCGTGATGTTCGGCCCCGGCGATACCGGCGTCGGCGCGGCGCGGCGCGACATCGTGCTCGACTTCGTGCACGGCGTGGACCGCCTCGACCTCTCGGCCATCGACGCCGACAGCGCCGAGCCCGGGAACCAGACGTTCGTCTTCGCCGGACGCGGCGGGTCGCTCGCGGCCGGCGAGCTCGGTTTCACGACGTCCGGAGACAGCACGATCGTCAGTGCCAACACCGACGGGGACCCCGCACCCGAACTCCAGATCGAGCTGAACGGGATCCTATCGCTCGCCGCATCGGACTTCATCCTGTAGCCGTCCGGCTGCCGTCACTCGGGGCAACGAGCCGCCGGTACGCCGGTTCCACACTCGAGCGGGGCTTGCCGGACGTTGCGTGGCGGCCGCTCCGGCCTGACCCGTCGGTGATGGCGATACCAGTCATCCGATATGGGAGCAGCGTCGGCTCCCGGCGGAACGGCTGCACTTTCGTTCAGACGGTGAACACTCGGGAGAATGGGCCGCGTTCGGGCCGACCGGGCGAAGGGAGCCTCGCGTCAGCCGCGGGGCAGCATGCGCGGCCGGCGGCATTCCGCACAGCGTGCCGCAAGCCCCGCGACAGCCAGTCCTGTCATCGCGGCATTGAAGGAGGACCGTCTTCCTTTTGCAGCCTCTCGGAGTGTCGCGTCATGCACTGGAAACTGGACCACATCGATACGGTGGCGCCGTTCGGCACACCCGGACGACTGCGGAGCTGGATGCACGCCGCATCGGACTTCGCCCGGACCCTCGCCGCCGAGCGTTACCACCCGGAACGGCACTACATGCGAGGCCCCGGACCCGCCTGGCATCGCAAGTTCGGCGATAAGGCCATGCCCCGGATCGACTGACGCCGGGCGATCGAAGCCGGCCGACACGCGCAAACGCACCGTGCGATCGCGAACCGTCGCACCACGGAACACTCGACGCCGGGGCAGGGTTTTGCTTCAAGACGCGGCAATCGCCGCGACCATAGGAGACCCTTATGCGCAACGTCCTACTCGCCCTCGGCACCGGCACCGCCCTGTTGGCGGCGGGCCTCGCGCCCGCCACCGCCCAGGTCTCGGAGACCGCGGCCGGCAACATGATCTCGGCCGAAGGCGGCGCGCTCGGCACCATCACCTTCGAGCAGACGCCCAACGGCGTCCTCATCAAGACCGAGATCACCGGTCTGCCGGAAGGGGTGCACGGCTTCCACATCCACGAAACGGGCAAGTGCGACGCGGCGGACGGCTTCAAGTCCGCCGGCGGCCACTACGCCGGTGACATGAAGCACGGCTTCCTCGTCGAAGGGGGGCCGCATCCGGGCGACATGCCCAACGTCCACGTCGGCAGCGACGGCGTCCTGAAGGTCGAGGTCTTCAACGACCGCGTATCCGTGAAGGGCGACACCAACCCGCTCCTCGACGAAGACGGGTCGGCGCTCATGATCCACTCCGGCGCCGACGACTACGAGTCTCAGCCGGCGGGCGACGCCGGAAGCCGCATCGCCTGCGCGGTCATCGAGTAGAGAGCCTGCGACGACAAAACGGCGCCGCCCGGAGTGGCTTTCTCCTCCGGGCGGGCCAGTCGGACGGGCTGCCGCACCGCGCCGGCTGTCAGCCCCAGGCGGCGACCTTGACGCCGAACAACGTGAACAGCCCGCCCGCGGCGCGCGTCACCCAGGCGCGACGGTCGCGATAGAAGCGCTGCACCGCGGGACGCGACATGACGACGGCGACGAACCCGTACCAGAGCGTGGAGATCGCCGTCGTCAGCATGATCGTCGTGACGCCGAGGCTCACGGGGGCGTGCGCCGGCAGGACCGTCGCGAAGATACTGGCCATGAAGATGGCAGTCTTCGGGTTCGACATGTTGACCACGAAACCGGTGACGAAGCTGCGCGACAGGCGCCGCGTGACGGCGACCTCCGGTGCCGGGGCGGATGCCCCCTTGCGCCCGGACGCCCGCAGCAGCGTGATCCCGACCACGATGAGGTAGATCCCGCCGGCGAGCTTCAAGGTGGCGTAGAGCCAGGGCGCGAGGGCGAAGAGGGTCGAGATCCCGAGGTAGCCCGCCGTGGCCCAGATGCAGACAGCGAGCACCACTCCTCCCACCGTGACGAGAGCGTGGTGGCGTCCCGACTGGACGGCGGTGGTCGCGACGATGAGGAAGTTCGGCCCCGGCATCATCGCGGCTGCGGTCCAGAGCATGGCGACGGCGGCGAGCGTGGCGGCATCCATGGCGGTCCTCCGGCAACGGATCAGACGCCGACCACTCTGACTCCTCCACCGCCCGCCTTGCTACGAAAAAATGCCCCTAGACGCGCGGAACGACGCCGCTCCGAAGAGCCGGGACGCTTGATGCGGGCGAGTGCAGCCCGACGGACAGGGGCGGCGGCCTCGCTCGATGTCATGCGAATCAAGGGCGAAGCGTGCCGGCGGATGCGCCCTGGAGGGAGCGGCCATCGACGCCCGGCCCGACCGCGTCCGGGACCGAAAGACCTGCGGGTTGTCGCAGCCGGTTTACGCGGAGCGGCCCGATCCCCACGTCGCGGAGCGGGCGACGGGGGAGAACGATGCCGATCATCAAGTTGCTGGCGAGGCTTCTCGGCGTCTTCGGGCGGCTGCTCTACTACGTCGCGCGGGAGTTCTTCGGCCTGGTGGCGGCGGTACTGGGGGTCGTCCTCGCCGCACGAGGCCTGATCGACATCGCCGGGTGGCGCGCCGATCAGGAGACGCTGACGAACCTAGCCCTGGGCCTTCCCCTCATCGGGTTCGGCCTGGCGCTGCAGTGGCGGCGCGCCAGAGGGTAGTGCCTCAGGCCGCCGCCTCGTTGGAGGAGGCCGTCGCGCCGCTGGACGACGGTTCCTTGTCGAAGAGCGCGGCGATCGCGTTCTCCAGGATCGACAGGCCCACGTTGTTGCCGAGCGACATGATGCTCTCGGGGTGGAACTGCACCGCCATCATGGGAAGCTCGCGGTGCTCGATCGCCATGATCGCGCCGTCCGGCGAGCGGGCGGTGATGTTGAATCCGTCGGGGAGCGCCTCGGGGTCGGCGACCAGCGAGTGGTAGCGGCCGACAGTCAGCGGTCCGGTCAGGTTGTCGAACAGCGCCGAGTCCTTCTCCGTCACCAGCGTCGAGGCCTTGCCGTGCATCGGCGGGGCGAAGGCGAGCTTGCCGCCGTGCGCCTCGACCATCGCCTGGAGGCCGAGGCAGACGCCGAACACCGGCAGGCGGCGCGATTCGGCGAGGTGGATCGTCGCCGTGCAGTCGAAGTCGGAGGGAATGCCCGGACCCGGCGACATCACGACGATGTCCGGCTTGATTCGCGCGAAGGTGGCCCGGTCGATCGGGGCGCGGATCGTCACGACGTCGAGCCCGCAGCGACGCAGGTAGCCGGCGAGGGTGTGGACGAAGGAATCGTCGTGGTCGACCAGCAGAGCCCGCTTGCCCGCGCCCGGCTTCGGCTTGGCCTTGGCGGTTACCGTGTTGCTGCCGTCGCCGCGGATCGCGGCGCGCATGGCGGACGCCTTGAGGACGGTCTCCGCCTCCTCTGCGTCGGCGTCGGAATCGGCGAGCACGGTCGCACCCGCACGCACCTCGGCGATGCCGTCGCGGATGTGAACCGTGCGCAGCGTCAGGCCGGTGTTGAGGTCGCCGTTGAGGTGGACGAGACCGACCGCGCCGCCATACCAGGCGCGCGGGCTGCGCTCGTTGGCCTCGATGAACGTCATCGCCCGGCGCTTCGGCGCGCCGGTCACCGTCACCGCCCAGGCGTGCGACAGGAACGCGTCGAGCGCGTCGCGGCCGTCGAGCAGGATCCCCTCGATGTGGTCCACGGTGTGGATGAGGCGCGAATACATCTCGATCTGCCGCCGACCGAGGACGCGCACCGATTCCGGCTCGCAGACGCGGCTCTTGTCGTTGCGGTCGACGTCCGAGCACATGGTGAGCTCGGTCTCGTCCTTGGCCGAGTTGAGCAGCTTGCGGATCTGCTCCTCGTCCTCGATAGCGTCGCGCCCGCGCTTGATCGTGCCGGAGATCGGACACGTCTCCACCCGGCGTCCGGTGACGCGCACGAACATCTCCGGCGACGCGCCGACGAGGTACTCGTCCTCGCCGAGGTTGATGAAGAAGCCGTACGGGGACGGGTTGATGCGCGTCAGGCGCCGCATGATCGCGGACGGCGCGTCGGAGAGCGGATCGCGGAAGGTCTGGCTCGGCACCACCTCGAAGAGGTCGCCGCGCTTGAAGTACTCGAAGGCGTGGCGGACGGTGTCGGCGTATTCGCCGGGCTTGTGGTCGTCCTCGGCGCTGTTGCGCTTGGTCGCCAGTGGGCGGGGCGAGGGGACGCGGGGCACGCCCTCGGTGCTCTCGCTGCCGAAGAAGAACTCGTAGGAGGCGACCGTCGCCTGCTTGGAGTAGTGGTCGACCGCGAGGATCTCGTCCGGGAAATAGAGCACGAAGTCGCGCTGGTTCTCCGGCCGCTCCAGCACCAGCGGGATCGGGTCGAACTGGAAGGCGAGGTCGTAGCCGAAGGCGCCCGCGAACCCGAGCTGCGCATCCTCGCCGGTGGCGAAGAACGCCCGCAGCGCGCGCAGGGCGGTGAACGCGCTCGGCCGGCGGGAGCGGTCTTCCTCGAAGAGGAGTGCATCGTCCGGCTCCGGCACGGTCGTAACGACCGTGTCGCCGTCACGCGTCGCCACGAGGTCGCCCGACGCGAACGCCGCTTCGACGGCATGAAGCAGCGGCCGGCCGCGCGGATTGAGCGCCTTCACCGTGACGGTGCGCCCCTTCGCCTCGATCGCCAGCGGCGGATCGACGAGAGCGAAGTCCCACCGGATGTAGCGGCCCGGAAACTCGTAGCTCGACGTGAAGACGCAGCCGCGTTCATGATCGAGGCGGGAGATCCACCGATCGAGCGCGGTCGCATAGTCGACGAGCTGGTCGGTCCGGGTGATCCCGACACCGCCGGCGGTTGTAAACGTATAGGTCATGGTTGGCCTCGTGGATGAGGCGCCCGGCGGGCCGGGGCATGGGCGGACGCTGCCGCCGCCGGACCGCGGTGTCAACGCTTTGGCGTCGTTCGATGTCGTCGGCGCAGCGGTTGGGTCTGCGCCGAGGCGGTTAAGTCACGCCCTCATAACTCACGCATGACGATATCGAGGATCGCTTTCTGCGTGGCGCTGTCGCCGTGCGCGGCCTCGACGTTGGCGTACGTGATGCCGTTCGCGGCGGCGTAGTGAGACAGCGAGCAGTCGGTTTTGGAGAGGTCGACCGTCTCCACCATGACGTTGACGCCGGCCTTGTTGAGCCGCTCCACGAGGCCGCGATGGGCGTCCGCGCCGCGCGTGCTGGCGAGGATCACCATGGCGTCCTCGCTGGCGAGAGGGCCGGACGCGGGGAAGGCCGTGGCGCCGGGCGTCGCCGAGTTGATCGAGATCGTGCCGCTGCCGCCGGTCCCGGCCGAGCCCCGGCTGTTGGTGTGGAGGGCGATGATCGGCCGCCCGCCCGGCACCATCGCCGCGACGAACTGCGGGCTGCGGCCCGGCTTGCCGCAGGAGAGCCGGCCGCCGTCGAAGTTCCGGTTGGGGTCGATCCGCCCGTTGAAGCGCCGTCCGCCGGTCTCCACCACAGTGACCGTGCCGCCGTATTTCTGAAGCGCGGCGGCGGCAGTGGCGAGGGCGGCGTTCTCGTCGTCGTGCGGCACCACGAAGAGCGGGCCGCTGCCCTTGCGGAAGGTCTGGATGCGCCACGTCTCGCCGCCTTCGCTGAACTCCACGACGCTGGCGCAGGCGTTGCCGAAGATCGACAGGTTGTCGTCGCGGTCGCCGATCGAGGATGGCGCGGCGCAGGATTCGCTGAAGGCACTGCCTTCCGTCCCGGCACCGCCGACACAGCCGGCCAGCACCAGCGCGGCAAGGGTCGAGACCAACAGGATCGACAAGCGGAGGGATGTCATGGGCAGTCTATCGTCCGTACTTTGGCGCGTTGGCGTCCGATGTACCGGAATTCGCGTGGACCGCTAAATCACGAATGGGACGGGGTTGAGGTCCGCCTCCCGCCGCGGTGCCGCAAGGCGGCCGAGCGAGACGGGGACATCATAGAGACGCCCCGACGCGAAGCGCGGCTGCCAGTCCCGGAGCGTGCGCGAGACCGCCTTCACGACGGGAATCGCGAACTCCGGCCGCGTCAGATCCGCGACGGCGATGTCGATGCCGTGCTCGGCGAAGGCGCCGAGCAGCGTCTCGAAGTCGATCGCCGGGGGGAGCCGGGCGGCGCCTTCACCGGCGATGTAGGGCGTGGCGAGCGCGTTGGTCGCGTCGGACCAGACCAGCAGCGCGGGGCGCGGCGGTGCGTCCGCCGTCGCCTGGAGCTCGCGCATGTGGGTCAGGCCGATCTCGCACTGGAGCATCTCGAGGACCGCGGACCGGAGCGCGATCCGCGGGTCGAGGTGGGCCGCGGTGCCGAGGGCGGGCTGGGTTCCGTCCGGCGCCGACGAGAGGGCGACGAAGGCGGGAACGGGGAGGTCCGTGGCGGTGACGAGCGCCCAGGTGATGCGCCGCCGCTCCGCCAGCCACGCCGCGAGGGCCGGGGGAAGGGCCGCCATCATCTCCGGCTTCGCGAGGCGCGGCGCAGGGAGGCGGTTGTACCACCAGATCGCCACCGCATCGCGTTCGACCCGCTCCAGCACGGCGGTCCTGATCGCCGATTCGACGTCGGTGTGCGCGGCCGCGCCGGTCGACGAGGAGATGAGCGCCGGCCATCCGAGCCGAACGTCCTCGTTGCTGAAGACGGCGGTGCAGGGGACGAGGCGCTCCTTATCCGTCAGCAGGTCGAAGGCAGGCATCCACGCGACCTCGCCGGGTGGACCGGCGGTCGCGATGCCCTCCCGTTCATCATACGATTTAAGCCGGCTGAGTTGTTGCCCGCTCAGGTGCCAATAGTTATTGTCCTCACGCAACGGCAGGTTTGATCGGTTTTTCGGGCGGGGGTCGTCCGGCCCTTCGCTGATGAGACTTGCCCGTTCGATCGCTTCGAAGACGGCTCCGATCTGGGCATCTTCGAGGGTCATTGCGCGTCCCGATGCGGCGGCCCAATCGCTCAACCAGGCGGGGGCGGACGGCGGCATCTCGGGGCGTGCCGTCACGAACGCCGCGGGGCAGCCGTCGATCACGGTGCGGACGAGGCGGAGCGTGACGTGGTCGAGGTCGGGCGCGCGGATCGGCAGTTCGATCGTCCGGCCGAGTGGTTGAGATTTGTCAGGGTTAACCAAGGAAGCGTCTTGCATGTTCTTCAGCGCTCAAATTGACTCTCCCTGCATCGAACTGTCGGATCAAGCGGAGCGTCCCGTCGAGCGCGACGTGAGAGGTGAGACCATGGCGCGCATTCCCGTGAGCAAGTCGGCCATCGCGAAGATCGGCCAGGCCTTCGGCGAAGCCGCGAACAATCCGGAAAAGCGGGAGGCGTTCCGCGCCGACCCCGCCGCGTACCTGCGCGCCTGCGGCGTGTCCGAGGAGAGCCTGGAGGGCCTCAACGTGGTCCTGCACGAGGACGACGACAGCACGCTCCACCTCGTCCTGCCGGCGAAGGTGGACGAGACCCGCCTCGCTGTACAGGACCAGGACTACCTCAAGATGCTCGGAACGATGGCCGTTCTGGGCTGCTGCCGCCCCGTCCGCTAACCCGTCCCCGGACTCGACCGGACCGGCCGCGCGCACTCCCGGCCAGGCGGCTCTGCTGCCACGCCGACGGTTGGTGCTTGAAGCGCCGCGCCCGCATCGCAGCGGACGCTACGCCATCGATCCGCCGCTCGCGTACGCGATGGGGACGCCCGCACGCTCCAGGGAATTGAACAGGCGCCGGCGCACGGATGCGTCGCGGTGCATCGTCGTCGACACCAGCCACTTGGACAGCGTCGTGCCGTCGATCTGGGCGTACGGCTCGGCCCGGCGCAGCTCGCGCTCGAAGCGGACCCGCGCGGCGCCCGTCGCCTTGGTGTCATTGCGCTCGGACTGCGCGGCGACGAGGAGGATGGCGGTGTGGATGCTCTCCGGCGCGCGGCGCAGGCACTCGATGCAGCCGTCGAGATCGCCGCGGAGATAGGCGATGTTGGCGAGGTAGGCGTAGAAGTACGCCGGCGTGTAGCGGCCCGAGAGGGAGAGCGCCCTGTCCGCCAGGTTCTGCGCCTTGACGACGTTCCCCGCGAACGCGTTCGCCTCGGCCGCTGCTACCACGGTCGCCGCCGAGTAGGGGTTCAGCGCGACCGCGTCCTCGAAGGAGAGGAGGGCGGTGTCGTGCTCGTTCGCCTGCATCCGCATCCAGCCGAGCACGACGTGGTTGAACGGCTCCAGCGCGTCGATCGCGATCGCCTGCAGTGCGGCCTCGCGCGCCCGCTCCTGGTCGGCGAGCGCCATCTTGGCCGCGGTGGGGATGGTGAGGCGTCGAATCATCAGGAGGGAGCTGATCGACGAGTGCACCAGGCTGAGACGCCGGCCCTGGTCGTCGTTGGCGAGGTCCTCCAGGATCGGCATCGCGGTCCGCGCCGCCGCCTCGCTCCACTGGGTGAGGAGCTGGTAGGCCTCGAGCCAGCGGTCGAACGGGGAGCAACTCGTGCGCGGACGGTCGTCCATCACGATGTCCTGCTCGAGGCTGTTGATCGCGGTCGCGATGATCGTCTCGGCCGCGACACGGTCCTCGAGGCAGTCGTAGCCGATCCGCACGCAGGACACCGTGTCCTGCCGCCGCGCGTTCACGCAGCGCAGGTAGATCGACCGCGCCCGCGGCTCGTCCCACAGGAGGAGGCGGTAGTCGTGGTCGAGGGCGTCGGAAAAGCCGATCCGGCTGATGAGGCCGTTGTTCAGGTTGTCCACCTCGTCCCGGTCGTCCCGCTCGAAGCAGCGCATCGAGCGAAATCGGGTGAGCTGATGGATCACTTCTGAGTGAGCGAAGCTTATGAGGTCGGGCACGGACTGCCCGGTCGGCCGCGCGCGGATGAGGGCGACGTGCGGCCGGTCCGCGTAACGCTTCGGCCGGTACTCGACGTTCGCGTTGGGGAAGGGCTCGGCCTTGCCCTGCGCCGCGGCACGGCGAACCGAGTCGACGAGCTCGCGCGGCGGCGTCAGGTCGAGCTCCTTCAACGCGTTGATATAGCTGCGAAGCTGGCGGGCCGCCGCGGCCTTCTGGCCGTCGCGCAGCAGGAGGCGGAGGAGCCTCTCGTTGGCCTCCGAGTCGGAGGGTTCGATGGCGATCAGGAGTTCGCAGCAGGCGATCTGCAGGTTGATGGGCGTCGTCGCCTCGGGCATCGAATCGAGCCGCTTGGCGAGGCATTTGTGGGTGACGCCGATGGTTTCGGCACGAAACTGCGCGATCCATTCGTCGAACAGGGCCTCGCCCGTCTCCAGATCGGCGAGCGGGGTGCCGCGCCAGAGGCGCGCGGCCTCGCGGTAGGCGCGCTCGGTCCCTGCACCGAGGCAACGATTAAAGGTCGCGAGATCGGAGCGGGTGGGGTCGCCGGCGAACCAGGCGTGGGCGCGGTCGGATCCGATCAGCTGGGCGGTCGCCTCGTTCGCCCTCAGCAATGACAGCGACTTGCGCAGTGAAGCGCGTGCGGCTTCAGCGTCGTTGTCGCCCCAAAGCAAGGCAGCAAGTTGGCTCCGCTCGATGTGGCGGCCACCATTTGCAATAAGATATAGACAAAGTGCGGCTGATTTCCGGCTCGGAAACTCGATTCGGTCGGCGCCGTGCGCGACGGATGGTGTTCCCAACAAACGTATCTGCAGGCCGACGGGTGCTGTCATCATGGCGTTGCCAACCGGTGGAGCCAAATCGCCCGAAGGATCAGTACATTTCGCAATCCCATCGTCTGATCTAGCTCAATCCTGGTCAATTCACGATGAAATCACGATGACATATTACGTATCCGGTGTCACGTCGGGTTGACTGAGAAAGGGTCTTGGAAATGTCAGGTTGTTTTCAACCGAGCCGGGATGGCGATCACGTCACGATGCTCAACGATCGCGAGGTTCTGAGCCGGCTGATCGAGTATGCCCGGGCGGAAGCCGAGGGCGGTGGCCAGGTCATCTGCGCCCGCTTCCTGTCCGCCGCGCTGCTCGCGCTGGAGATGATGCCGGGCGAGGCCAACCAGTGGTGCCTCGAAATGCTGTCGGAACCTCTGACGATCACCTAGGACCAGCCGCCGCAAACACGATGCGCAAGAGGCTAATCCTCGACTCTGTTCATCTATAAGAACATGTGGGGACGGAATGATTGAGCCAATCTTGGACGACAACCTTTTCGAGGTTGAGGAGACCGGACTTCGCGACTCGTTCCTGGCCAGCGTGGGGGCGCGGGTCAAGTTCAGGCGCAACAAGTCACGAATTTCACGCCGCGTCCTTTCGGAGCGGAGCGGCGTATCCGAGCGCTTCCTGGCGCAGCTGGAGCATGGCAAGGGCAACATCTCCATCGTGCGGCTGAAGGCGGTGGCCGACGCGCTGGACATCCCGCTCTGCGACCTGGTCCGGGACGAGCGCGCGCCGCGCGAGGACCCGGTGGAGCTGCCCGGCTGGCGCGCGCACCCCGGCGCCATCGCCGACCTCTACCGCCACGCCACCGCACGCGACCAGGCACGGGTCATCGAGCTTCTGGTCGGATCGAGACGTCCGGTCCCGGCCTGAGCATCCGCCGCACCGCCGCGCACGACGCCGGGGGCCGGCCCGCCGATTGTTTCTGGTCGGCTTCATCGTTATGGCTAGCGCGCTGAAGACGAACGTGCGGCCATGGACACGGTGGCGCTGACACGACCGGTTCCGGTCGGACGGCGCGCTCCACCTCGGCCGCCACTCTCCCCGTCACGCCCGCGGATGACCCGTCGGCCGTGGCGCGGGGCGTGCGGTGAGCTGGGGCTGCGGTGGAATGGACGAAGCCAGTCTGGAAGAGCTTCTGAACAAGACCGCGCTCGGGGACCGGCGCGCGTTCCAAATGCTCTACGAGAGGTCGAACGCGAAGCTTTACGCCCTCTGCCTACGTATCCTCCAGGACAAGGGGGAGGCAGAGGACGCGATGCAGGACGCGTACGTGAAGATCTGGCGCTATGCGGAGCGCTATGCCGCCTCGCGCGCCCGGGCCACCACCTGGATGGTGGCGATCGCCCGGAACCAGTGCATCGACCGGCTGCGGGCCAAGCGCACGCCCGCGGCGGCGCTGGAGGCGGCCGAGAACGTCGCGGACGCGGCCATGCGCCCCGACCAGAAAGCCCTCGCGTCGGCGGAGGCCAAGCGCCTCGTCGACTGCATCGACGGCCTCGGCGAGACCGACGGCCGGCTCATTCGAATCGCCTACTTCGGCGGCGTCACCTACAAGGCGATCGCCGACCGTGACGGCACGCCCCTCGGCACGATCAAGAGCCGGATGCGGCGTGCACTGGCGGCTCTCAAGGAGTGCCTCACGGGATGAGTATCAGTGAGAGCGACCGCATCGATGCCGGGGAATATGCCCTCGGGCTGGAGGAGGGCTCGGAGCGGCGCCGCTTCGAGGCCGCGCTGATCGACGACCCGGAGCTGTCGCAGGCCGTCTGGAGCTGGGAGGAGGAATTCCGCCCGCTGGCCGACGGGCTGCGCCCGCGTTCCGCCCCGTCCCGCGTCTGGCGGGCGATCACCGCGCGGCTCTTCGGCGCGGACGAGAAGGTGTTGCGGCAGGCGCGCCGGGCCGTCGCGTTCTGGCGCGATGCGGCGCTGCTGTTCATGGCCGCGTCGGGCATCGCGGTCGCCTGTCTGGTGGTCACCGTGATGCGGCCCGACCTCCTCGGGGTGACGGCGCCGGAACAGGACTGGATCGCGGCGATCGTCAGGCTCGACGGGACGATCGCGCTCGCCCGCGTCGACGACGACGGGCAGCTCGTGGTCGAGCCGGTTTCGCCCGGGGCCGAGCAGCGCGTCGCGGAGCTCTGGGTCGTGCCGGCCTCCGGGACGCCGATGTCGCTCGGCGTGCTGGACCGCTCGGAGCGCTCGCACATGTCGCTCCCCGAGGGGGCGGCGAACATGATCGACGCGACATCGGAGTTCGTGGTGACGTCCGAGCCGATGGGCGGTTCGCCGACCGGCCAGCCGACCGGCGAGCGTCTCGGCTCCGGCTCCCTGACGCGCATCTGAGCGGCGCCTGCGACGTTCGGGTCGCGGGAGAGCGAAAAGCACCGGCGGCAGGGGCCGGCCAAAACTCGCATGCAACGGCAGTGACCGTGGACGCCGCGCGTGACGGCGTCGCGGCGGGTCAGCTCAGCTCGGTGACGTCCGAGCGGGCGGAGAGGCGCTTGCGTGCCGACGGCAGGGCCGCCTGGGCGTGCGGGCGCCGGTAGATCCGGCTCATCAGCTCCGAGCGGATGAGGAAGTCGGCCGACGCCTCGTTGATGGCGATCGCCGTTTGCGCCAGCGTCGCGACGCGAAGCAGCGCCGACGGGTCGACGTCGTGCGGCTGGCGCGTCACGGGGTCGGCGAATAGGATCAGGATGTCGATGTTGCCCTCGGCGATCATCGCGCCGAGTTCCATGTCGCCGCCCAGCGCGCCGGAACGGACGAGGTCGATGGAGAGGCCCGTCTCGCGCATCAGGAGCTGGCCGGTGTTGCCGGTGGCGGTGAGGCGGTGCTGGGCGAGGGCGCGCTCGTTGGCGAAGGCCCAGGCCGCCAGCGACGGCTTCATCGCATCGTGTGCCGTCAGCGCAATTCGCTTCTGGATGTCCACTACGGTTTCTTCCGGAACGCGTCGAGGGAGACCACTTCGGCGCCCTCGCTCGGCTTCTTTTCCTCGTCGTCGGGCGCCGTCCTGTCGGTGTCGTCCTGCTCGGCGACCGGCATCGGCGTCGGAGCGGGGACGCCGGCGGTGGGGATCGAGCCGATGGCGGGCTCGGGCGCTCCCGCCTCGCCGTTCTGTCCGGCGGTGGCCGGGTCGAACTGCAGTCCGAACTGGACCGACGGGTCGAAGAAGCCCTTCACGGCGGCGAACGGGACGAGCAGGCGCTCCGGCACGCCGCCGAAGGAGAGACCGACCTCGAAGCCGTGGTCCGAGACGGCGAGGTCCCAGAACTGGTGCTGGAGGACGACGGTCATCTCCTCGGGATGCTGCTGGCGCAGGCGCGAGGACATGCGCACGCCCGGCGCCGTCGTGTCGAACGCGATGTAGAAGTGGTGCTCGCCCGGCAGTCCGCCTTCCGCGACCTCGCGCATCACCTTGCGCACGACACCGCGCAGGGCGTCCTGTACTAGAACGTCGTATCGGATGAGATCGTCAGCCACGACCACGCCTCCTTCGGTCCGCGATAGGTAGCGCAGGGGCTGACGCAATCCAACACACGATTGCACGCAACTGTGCAGTTCCGCGACGATTTTCCTCGATCCGGCGCGTCAGGCGGCTTCGGGTGCGGCGTTCCGAATCACGGTGTAGAGCGCCGGATGGATCGCAAGGCCGGGGATCTTGGGGAAAATGCGCTGCTCGCGCATCGCGGCGGCGGCCGCCCTGAAGGCGTCGGGAGTTGTCCACTGCGCGACGTTGATAAAGCGAAATCTCGCATCCGGTGCGAGACTTTCGTGCAGCGCGGTGCCGAGGTAGCCGGGCTGCACCGACAGGAAGGCGGCGGCGCGCTCCCAGCCGGCGAGGGTCGCCTCGCGCTGGCCCTCGGGAACCTCGAAGACATTGATTAGCGTGACCGGACGCGGCATGGCGGCGCCTTGGTCGGTGTTCGCCGCGTGGGCGGGAACGTTGTCGAGGAGGGTGTGCATGGGGTGTCTCCATCCGATAAGGATAGCAAGCTATATAATAGTTCCTGATTTGCATAGCAAGCTATGAATGTGCCGTTCGATCGCCGCGAGTCGACCGGCTACGTCGTCAACCACCTCGCGCGGCTGATGGCGCGCGGGCTGACGCGGCGGATTGCGCCGCTGGGGCTCAGCACGGGCGAGTTCCCGGTCTTGCTGGAGCTCTGGGAGCGGGACGGCCAGACGCAGGCCGAGCTGATCCAGCGCCTCGACGTGGAGCAGGCGACGATGGCCAACACGCTGCGCCGGATGGAGCGGGACGGGCTGATCGTCCGACGGCCGCACGAGACCGACCGGCGCGCGCAGACGGTCAATCTCACCGAATACGCAAAGTCGCTGGAGGCCCAGGCCAAGGGGGCCGCGCATGCGCAGAACGACGAGGCGCTGCGCGATTTCACCGACGAGGAGCGCCGGGCGCTCGTGGGCCTGATCCAGCGCGCCATCGCCAACTGCCAGGAGTGACGAAAGTGACGGGCACGTCAGGCGCGCGACGGCGTCCCCGTGTCCGGGTGCGTGTCACGATTGAAGAGCTGGGGGAGGGTAAAGTGGGGGCTTCTGTTGCCAGGTGCCTCCCGACCCCGCCTCCTACTTGCGGTAGGAGGACTTAATTTGAGGTGTCGCGCCGCTTACGCAGCGAGACGTGCCTCGGCATAGTTGTCATTCGCAACTACAAAGGTGGCCCGATATCGGCGGAACCATGCCGAGCGAAAAAAATGCCTTTACACCCTCGTCGATCCTATTTCGCCCCCGCCGAAACGGCCGGCTCCCCGCAAGGAAGGAGCAGGCCGCTTGGGTGGAGGCGCCGGGTACCGCCCCCGGGTCCGAAAGGCTTATTCCGCACTTCGTTTATCGCCATAGCCAACCGTCGCTGGCAGGATGGAATATAGGCGATCCGTCCCCGCAGGAGAAGGGGTACGTGCCGTCGCGTTGCAAGATTGGCACCGGGGCACGAGCTACCGGGGCGCCGCCTCGTGGCGAGAGGGCACCAGCTGGGGGCGAGCGACCGCAATCGTGGAAAGGCATGGCTCCACCACTTGAACCCGGGCCGGGGGACGACTGATGTGTCCCTCTGGCAGAACGTGGCCGGCTTCGGTGACCCGAACGCCGCCCGCAGCCGGACGACACGGTAACGAGACGCCGGAGAGCGACACGTGAAGAGCTATCACGACCTTTTGCGTCGCATCCTCGCTGAAGGGGTGCGCCAGGCGGATCGGACGGGCGTGGGCACGCTCTCGGTGTTCGGCCACCAGACGCGCTACGACCTGTCCGAGGGCCTCCCGCTGGTGACCACCAAGCGGGTGCACATGAAGTCCGTCATCGCCGAGCTCCTATGGTTCGTCGCGGGCGAGACCAACGCCAACCAGCTCCGGGCGCGCGGCGCCACGATCTGGGACGAGTGGGCGGACGCGGACGGCGAGCTCGGCCCGGTCTACGGCCGGCAGTGGCGCGCCTGGCCGACCGAGCGCGGCCCGGTCGATCAGCTCGCCCGCGTCGTCGAGCAGATCCGGACCGATCCGGCCTCGCGCCGGCACATCGTCTCGGCCTGGAACGTCGGCCAGCTCGACGAGATGGCGCTGCCGCCGTGCCATCTGCTCTTCCAGTTCCACGTCGCCCCGCAGGAGGACGGTCCGGGGCGCCTCTCGTGCCAAGTCTACCAGCGGTCGGCGGACGTCTTCCTCGGCGTTCCGTTCAACATCGCCTCGTACGCGATCCTGACGCATATGGTCGCGCATGCGACGGGGCTGGAGGCTGGCGACCTCGTCCACACGCTCGGCGATGCGCACATCTATTTGAATCACCTCGAGCAGGTGGAGGAGCAACTCAAGCGCGAGCCGCGGCCGCTTCCGGCGCTCGATCTTTCGGCTGCGCCGCGCGATCTCTTTGCCATCGAGGCAGAGCATATCCGCGTGGTCGGCTACGATCCGCACCCGGCGATCAAGGCCCCCGTCGCAGTCTGACGGAGAGGGTGAGGACGAAGCGTTGAGCATCATCATGGTGGCCGCGGTCGGCCGCAACGGCGTGATCGGCAAGGGCGGGGACCTTCCCTGGGACATCCCCTCGGATCGCAAGCATTTCAAGGCACTGACGGTCGGGCGGACGGTCATCATGGGCCGGCGGACGTACGAGGAACTCGGTAAGCCGTTGCCGCAGCGGCGCAATCTGGTGGTGACGTCGCGGGCCATCGACGGTGTCGAGACCTTCCCCTCGCTGGACGCCGCGCTCGCCGCGGCGGAGGGGCCGGTGGCGCTGATCGGCGGCAACGCGATCTACGCCGAGGGCATGGCCCACGCCGACACGATCCACATCACCCGCGTCCATGGCGAGCCGGAGGGCGACACCGTGTTTCCGACGATCGACACCGCGCGCTTCCGTCTCGCCGAGACGGCGCCGGGCGAGCGCGGCCCGCGCGACGAGTATGGCTTCGACTTCGAGACCTACGTAAGGTTGCCGAAATCGGCTTGATTGCGGCTGTGAGGTCCGTCAGCCTATAACGGCACACGCAGGGCGCGCGTTTCGCCGCGTTTGCGAAGACAACCAGCACCATTATGTGCGCTGCGAAGGGCTTCGCGCCCGGCATCAAAGGCTTAGGCGGCAAAGGGAGCAAGAATGCCCTGGAACAACCAGTCGGGCGGCGGTAAGGGCGGTGGACCCTGGGGAGGCGGCGATGGCCCGTGGGGCAACGGACCGAACCGTCCCAACAACCCGTGGGGCAACGGACCGAACCGTGGCGGCGGACAGGATCCGCAGAATTCGCCCGACCTCGAGGAGCTGCTCCGCCGCAGCCAGGAACGCCTGAAGCGCGTCTTCCCGAAGAAGGGCGGCGGCGGTGGCCCGTCCGGCGGTGGCGGCGGTCCGTCGCTGGGCGGCATCGGCGCGCGCGGCGTGGCGCTGGCGGCGATCGTCGTCGCGGTGATCTACGGCCTCACCGGCTTCTACACGGTGCGTCCGGGCGAGGTGGGCGTCGAGCTGGTGCTCGGCCGGCATGTGGGCAACACCATGCCGGGCCTGCGGTACAATGTCCCGTACCCGTTCGGCGAGGTCTACACGCCCGACGTCCTGCGTATCCGCGAGCTGGTGATCGGCACGCGCGGCAGCGGCCGCGGCTCGACCGTCGACATGCCGGCCGAGAGCCTGATGCTGACCGGCGACGAGAACATCGTCGACATCGACTTCAAGGTTCAGTGGCAGGTCGACCGCGATCATCCGGCCAATTTCCTATTCAACATCGAAGACCCTGAAGGCACGGTGAAGCAGGTCGCCGAGAGCGCGATGCGCGAGGTCGTCGGTCGGCGGAACATCCAGCCGATCCTGACCCAGGAGCGACAGCAGATTCAGCTCGCCGTGCAGGAGCTGATGCAACAGACCCTCGACCAGTACGACGCCGGCATCGACGTCACCCAGGTGCAGATGCAGAAGGTGGACCCGCCCGAGCAGGTCATCGACGCGTTCCGTGACGTCCAGGCCGCCCGCGCGGACCAGGAGACGGCGCAGAACCGTGCCGACGCCTACGCCAACGAAGTGGTGCCGCAGGCCCGCGGTGAGGCGGCCAAGATCGTCGAGGACGCCCAGGCCTACCGCGACCAGGTCGTCGCCGAGGCGACCGGTCAGGCCGACCGCTTCCTCTCGGTCTACGAAGAGTACGCCAAGGCGCCGGACGTTACCCGCCAGCGCATCTACCTCGAGACGCTGGAGCGCGTCTTCTCCGACACCGACAAGATCATCATCGACGAGTCGGCCGGCAACGGCGTGGTGCCCTTCCTCCCGCTCGACCGCATGAGCCAGAGCGCGTCGGGCAATACGACCCAGAGCCAGGGGAACCGTTGATGCGCGCCGGTCTCATTGCATTCGTCATCGTCGTCATTCTGGCGGTGGTGGCGGCGCTCAACTCGCTCTTCATCATCAACCCGACCCAGCAGGCGCTCGTCCTGCAGTTCGGCCAGGTGAAGAACACGATCCGCGAGCCGGGCCTCAACGTGAAGGTGCCGTTCATCCAGGACGTCCTGATCCTGGACAAGCGCAACCTCGACCTGAACGTTCCCGCGCAGGAAATCATCGCCGCCGACCAGAAGCGCCTCGTGGTGGACGCGTTCATGCGCTACCGCATCCGCAACCCGGTCGAGTTCTACCAGACGGTGAACAACGTCAACGAAGGTGCCCAGCGCCTCAGCACGTTCGTTCAGGCCTCGCTGCGCGCCGTCCTCGCCGATGCGACCTTCCAGGACATCGTGCGTGACAACCGTCCGGAGCTGATGCGCCGCATCGCGGCGGACGTCGCGGACCGCGCCCAGGCGATCGGCGTCGAGGTGGTGGACGTGAAGATCCGCCGTGCGGACCTTCCGGAGGCCAACTCCGAGGCGATCTTCCGCCGGATGAAGACCGAGCGCGAGCAGGAAGCCCGCGAGATCCGCGCCCGCGGTGCCGAGGCGGCCCGCCGCATCGAGGCGGCCGCCGACCGTACCGCGACGGTGCTGCGCGCCGAAGCGCGGCGCCAGTCGGAGCAGATCCGGGGTGAGGGTGACGCGCGCAAGAGCGCCATCTTCGCGGCGGCCTACACGCTCGACCCGAACTTCTTCGACTTCTACCGCTCGATGCAGGCCTACGAGACCGGCCTGCGCTCGCAGGGCACGCGTCTCGTGCTGTCGCCGAACGCGGAGTTCTTCCGCTTCTTCGCCGATCCGGCCGGCCGTCCGAGCGGACTGATCGGGTCGCGGCAGGCCGCGGGCGGCGCCGCCCCCGATGCCGCGCCGGCCGAAGAGGCGCCTGATGACCAGGCCGCCGCCGAGACCGGTTCGGTCCTCACCGACGCGCCTTCGGGCGCCGACCCCGAGGCCGTGCGCGAGGAGATCAAGGAGCTGTCCGGCGGTCTGACCCACGTCGATCCCGCCGCCGTCGGCACGCTGCCGGCGACGACCGGCGACGTCGGCACCGCTCTCCAGCAGGCGGATCAGGCGATCCAGCAGGCGGAGCCGGAGCAGGGCGCGACGGAAGCCGCGGTCGACATCTCGGTGCCCCAGCCGTCGGGCACGGCGAGCGAGGCGGCCACCCCCGGTGCCGGCGAGGCGATCCCGCAGGAGGACATCCCGGCGATGTCCGAGCCGGACGACAGCGCGTCCTCCGCCGGGTCGACGCCGACCGACGACACGACCGGATCGGGGACGGCAGCGGCCGGCGGCAGCGATGCCTCTGACGCGAATGTGACCGCTCCGGCCGGTGACAGTGGCGGGGCGAATGGCACTGTCGACGGGGCTGGTGAGACCAACGCTCAGCAGTGAGCGATCTGGTCAGCGCGATCGGACTCGTGCTGGTGCTGGAAGGCGCTTTGTACGCTCTGGCTCCCGGCACGATGCGTGACATGATGACCAAGCTGACGACGACCCCGGACGATGTATTACGGATGGCCGGGCTCGTCGCGGCAGCGGTCGGGGTGCTTGTTGTGTGGATCGTACGGGCCGCGTAGTGCGGCGCTGGGAGGAGCCAGATGAGTCTGATCACCCGTCGATTGTGTGCCGCGTTCACCGGCGCGATGTTGGCGATCTCCCCGTTGGCCATCACGACCGACGCGGCGCTGGCGCAGGAGCAGCACGGTCCCCGCTCGGTCGCGGACCTTGCAGAGTCGCTGCTCAATTCGGTGGTCAACGTGTCGACCACGGAGCGCATCGTCGCCGAGCGCTCCACCCCCATCCCCGACGGTGACGGCGAGGAGGGCGACGGCGACGCCGAGGAGCCCTACCGGGACTTCTTCGAGGACTTCTTCGGTGAGGACGGCCCGCCGCAGCGCCGGGCGCAGTCGATGGGATCGGGCTTCGTGATCTCCGCCGACGGCTTCGTCGTCACCAACAACCACGTCATCAAGGACGCCGAGGCGGTGGTGGTGAACTTCGCCGACGGCACAGTGCTGGACGCGACCATCGTCGGTCGCGACCCCAAGACCGACATCGCGCTCCTCAAGGTGGAGCCCGAGACGCCGTTGAAGCCGCTCGACTTCGCCGACACGGAGCGGCTGCGGGTCGGCGACTGGGTGATGGCGATCGGCAACCCGTTCGGCCTCGGCGGGACGGTGACGATCGGCATCGTCTCGGCGCGGAACCGGAACCTTCGATCCGGCCCGTACGACAACTTCATCCAGACCGACGCGGCCATCAACCAGGGCAACTCCGGCGGCCCGCTGTTCAACATGGACGGCGACGTGGTGGGCATCAACACCGCGATCATCTCCCGCTCCGGCGGCTCGGTTGGCATCGGCTTCGCCATCCCGGCGGAGATCGCGACCGCGGTGATCGACCAGCTTCGCCAGTACGGCGAGACGCGCCGCGGCTGGCTCGGCGTGCGCCTGCAGAAGGTGACGCCGGAGCTCGCGACGAGCCTCGGGCTCGAAAAGCCGCATGGGGCGTTCGTCGCCGGCGTGACGGCGGAGGGACCGGCCGAGACGGCCGGTCTGCGCACCGGCGACGTCGTGCTGCGCTATGACGGTCACGAGATCCAGGAGATGCGCCAGCTCCCGCTGCTGGTGGCGCAGACGGAGATCGGCCGCGCGGTCGACCTCGGCGTCCAGCGCGACGGCGAGGAGATCACCGTTTCGGTCGAAATCGGCCTGCTCGCCGAGGACGAGGCGCGCGCCGCGGCCGCCGCTGCTGCCGCCGAACCCGAGCCGCAGGCCGAGGAGGCGCCGACGACCGAGGACCCGGTCGTTGCCGATCCCGACACGACCCCGAAGGTGACGCTGCTCGGCATGGGCCTCTCGGCGATCACCGACGAGCTCCGGTCGACCTACAAGATCGACGCCGACGTCAAGGGCGTGCTGGTGGTCGACATCGAGGAGGGAAGCCTCGCGGCCGAGAAGCGGATCACCGCGGGCGACGTGATCATCGAGGTCGGACAGAAGCCCGTGAGCTCGCCGCAGGACGTCGCCGAGCAGATCGAGGCCCTCAAGGAGAAGAACCGCAACACCGCGCTTCTCACGCTCTCCAGCGCCAACGGCGCCCTGCGCTTCACCGCGCTGAGGATCGAACAGTAACGCACGGCGTTGTCCGTGCGGGGAGGACGATCATGGCCGTACGGCAAGGCTTGACGGTGGTGGCCCTCGCGAGCGTCCTCGCGGCGCCCGCGGCGGCACAGTCCGGACGCTTCCAGATGGAGCCGTCCGGCCCCAACATCCTGCGCCTCGATCGGGAGACCGGCGAGATCGCCTCCTGCAGCGCCGGAGATTCGGGCTGGGTCTGCGAGACGCTGGTGCCGGCGAAGGACGCCGAGGCGCCCGCCACGGCACTTCTGGACGAGAACCGCCGCCTCAAGGCCCGCGTCGAGGTGCTCGAGCGGCGCCTCGGCCAGATCGCCGCCATCGCCCGTGGCGGTGCGGAGATCGGCGCCAATGCCGACGGGGAGGCGGGCCCGGCGCCTGTCGCCACGGCGAGCCCCGACGACCGGATCGACGTCGAAAAGGCCCGGCGGGACATCGACGACGCCGTCGAGGTCACCGGCTACGCCCTGCGCAGCTTCCGCGGTCTCGTCGACGCGCTGACGGCCGGGACGAATTGATCCACGTCGAGACTCTGGGAGAGGCCGCGGTCGGCCGGGTCGTCCACGGCCGCATCGACGTCGCGACCCGCGGCCCGGGCTTCACGGACGTCACCGCCGCGCTGCGCAGCTTCCTGCGCGACAACGCGCTCGGCGACGGATTGCTCAACGCGTTCGTCTCCCACACCACCGCGTCGCTCACCGTGCAGGAAAATGCCGATCCCGACGTCCAGACCGACCTTCTGGACGCGCTCGACCGCCTCGCCCCCCGCAACCGGCCCTACGTCCACAGCCTCGAAGGCACGGACGACATGCCGGGCCATATCAAGGCGATGCTGTCGGATACGGCGGTGACGATCGCAGTCGCCGCCGGCCGCCTGCGGCTCGGCACCTGGCAGGCACTTTACCTCATCGAGCACCGGGACGGCGGGCGGCACCGCTCGATCGATCTCACTTATGTTGGACGATAATCAACGTAAAATTTAGATCATATGATATTACAGGTTGCCATCGGGGCCATTCCGTTGCTAGCGTCGTGAGATTGATGCTCGTGGGTCCAGAGGTCTGTGCTGATGCTGAGGCAAAACCCACCCTTCTTCGAGAGTGACGACGACCCGTCGGAGGCGCCCGACGTGGCCTACGATCATCTGTCCATGACGGCGGAGATCGACAGCGAGCTGCAAGCGGCCATCGAGTACAAGATCGCGACGAGCGGCGTCGGCGGCGTCGAGACCGTACTGAGGCTGCTCAACGAGGCGCTGCGCCGCCATACCTGACGACGGGTCGGGGAGGGCGGCCCTGACCCGGCACGGTCCCGGGCGCGTGTCCGTCCCCTCAACGCCCGAAGTTGGCCCGGCATTGTCGACGCGTTTGACGGAAACCGTCGCGTTCTGCGGGCCGCCGGCGGAGGTTCGCGGACGGCGGCGCAGATTGCCGCAAGTAAAGTCACACGATACCAGCCGGTTCCACCGTCACCGAACCGTCATCGTACCTGCACATATCCGTTAAGTCCGACCGTTAAGGGACCTCCAGCAAACGAGGTGCCCATGGCGGACGTTCGCGTCGAAGAGTTGTCGAAGTCGTTCAGCGGCCAGAAGGCCCTGAACGCCGTCTCGTTGTCGGTCGAGGCGGGCGAGATGGTCGCGCTGATCGGCGCGTCCGGCTCCGGAAAGTCGACGCTGATCCGGCACATCGCCGGGCTCGTCCGCGGCGATGCCCGGGGCGGGCTGGTGCGGATCGGCGAGCGCACGATGCAGCACAACGGCCGCCTCTCCGCCGACGCGAAGACGATCCGCCGCGGTGTCGGTGTGATCTTCCAGCAGTTCAACCTGGTGAACCGCCTCGCGGTGATCACCAACGTCCTCGTCGGCGTGCTCGGCCATGTGCCGCAGTGGCGCGGGACGCTCGGCCTCTTCACCCGGGCGGAGAAGCAGGCCGCGCTCGTGGCGCTCGACCGCGTCGGCATCGCCCACACGGCCCACCGGCGCGCCTCGACGCTCTCCGGCGGCCAGCAGCAGCGCGCCGCCATCGCCCGGGCCCTGGTCCAGAAGGCGAAGGTGATCCTCGCCGACGAGCCGATCGCCTCGCTCGATCCGGCCTCGGCGAAGAAGGTCATGGAGACCCTTGCCACCATCAACCGCGACGAGGGCATCACCGTCCTCGTCTCGCTTCACCAGGTGGAGTATGCGCGGCGCTACTGCCCGCGCACGATCGCGCTGCGGGACGGGGCGGTCGCCTTCGACGGCCCCTCCACGGCGCTGACCTCCGACTTCCTGAAAGAGCTTTACGGCGAGGCGTCCGAGGAGCTGGTGCTGCCCGACGCACCCTTCCAGCCGCACGCCTCACGCGAAGGGATCCTGCACGGCCCGAAGCTGGCCACCGCCTGATCCGAAAAACCACATGAGGAGAAGCACGATGAACATCGTCAAGACGCTTGGCGCGGCGGCCCTGTCGTTCGCGATCGCGGCGCCCGCCGTGGCGCAAGAGGTGACCGAGATCAACTTCGGCATCATCTCCACCGAGTCGCAGCAGAACCTGCGCAAGCAGTGGGAGCCGTTCCTGTCGGACATGGAAGCGGCGATCGGCATGCCCGTGAACCCGTTCTTCGCGTCCGACTATGCCGGCGTCATCGAGGGCATGCGCTTCGGCAAGGTGCAGGTCGCCTGGTTCGGCAACAAGTCGGCGATGGAAGCCGTCGACCGTTCGGACGGCGAGATCTTCGTCCAGACCGTCGATGCGGCCGGCAACCCCGGCTACTGGTCGCTGATCCTCGCCCCGAAGGATTCGCCGCTCAACTCGCTCGACGATCTCCTGAAGTGCGACCAGTCGCTGAACTTCGGCCTCGGTGACCCGAACTCCACCTCCGGCTTCCTCGTCCCGACGACCTTCGTGTTCGCGGCCAACGGCGTCGACCCGAAGGCGTGCTTCAAGAACGTGACGAACGCCAACCACGAGACGAACGCCATGGCCGTCGCCAACGGCCAGGTCGACGCGGCGGCGAACAACACCGAGAACCTCGCCCGCATCGAGGCCAACAACCCCAAGGCCTTCGAGAAGATCAAGATCATCTGGAAGTCGCCGCTGATCCCCTCCGACCCGATCGTGTGGCGCAAGGACCTGCCGGCCGACGTGAAGGAGAAGATCAAGACCTTCTTCCTGACCTACGGCACCGAGGATTCCGCCGGTGACGTCGCCGAGGAGAAGGCCGTGCTCGAGGGTCTCGCCTGGGCGCCCTTCCGCGCCTCCAACAACGACCAGCTCCTGCCGATCCGCGTGATGGAGATCGCCAAGGAGCAGGCCAAGATCCAGGCCGACGACAAGCTCTCCGACGAGGAGAAGGCGGCGAAGGTCGAGGCGCTGGAGGCTCAGAAGAAAGAGTTCCAGGCGCAGATCGACGCCAACGCGCAGCAGGGCTGATCGCGCCGCGATCCATCGACACGTCCGGCGGCGAGCCCTGTGGCTCGCCGTCTTTTTTGCAAGGCGCACCATGGGCGACGCAACATGAGCGATACGGCAGGCCACAGGGCGGGCGGTGCGGGGATGCCGACCCGCAGTCTCGAGCTGAAACGGGACTGGTCGCGAACCCTCATCAACGCCGCGATGTGGCTCGTCCTCCTGGCGCTGCTCGCCTGGAGCTGGGGGCCGGCGGAGATGGGACGCTGGACCTATCTCTTCACCGACTCGGCGAACATGCGCGAGTACGCGTCGGAGTTCACGAAGCCCGACTTCTCCGAGTGGCGCTACTACGTCGAGGAGATGGTCGTCACGGTGCAGATCGCGCTGTGGGGGACGATCCTGGCGGTGGCGCTGTCGGTGCCGATGGGCATCCTGTCGTCCCACAACATGGTGCCCTGGTACATCTGGCAGCCGGTGCGCCGCCTGATGGACTCCTTCCGCGCGATCCACGAGATCGTCTTCGCGGTGCTCTTCGTGGTGGCCGTGGGGCTCGGACCGTTCGCCGGCGTGATGGCGCTCTTCGTCCACACCACGGGCGTCCTCGCCAAGCTCTTCTCCGAGGCGGTGGAGGCGATCGACCCGCGGCCGGTGGAGGGGATCCGCGCGACGGGCGCGACGCGCATTCAGGAGGTGGTGTTCGGCGTCATCCCGCAGGTCCTGCCGCTGTGGATGAGCTATTCCCTCTACCGCTTCGAATCGAACGTGCGCTCGGCGACGGTGCTGGGGGTCATCGGCGCCGGCGGCATCGGGCAGATCCTCTTCGAATCGATTCGCGGGTTCTACTATCCGGAGGCCTCCGCGATCCTCATCATCGTCATCCTGACGGTCATGCTGACGGACATGGTTTCCCAGCGCCTGCGCCGGATGGTGACGTAAGGCCCTCAGGCGGCCTGTCGGTGCGGCGAAGCGACCCTGCGCGAGACCGCCGGAGGGCATCGCTCGCCGCGACTTGAAAGCATGCGGGTCGGCGGCCCATCATCCAGGGGAAAACGAGCCGGCGCCGTGAGCCGGCCTGCCTTTGGAGGACACCATGCCGATCTACGAACTCGACGGCGTTCGACCCACCTTGCCCGCCTCGGGATCCGTATGGATCGCGCCGGGGGCGCACGTGATGGGCGACGTCGTGCTCGGCGAGAAGACCGGGATCTGGTTCGGCGCCGTGCTGCGCGGGGACAACACCACCATCACCATCGGCGAGGGCACGAACATTCAGGACCATGTCATGGTCCACGTCGACCCCGGCTATCCGGCGACGATCGGCAAGGGCTGCACCGTCGGCCACCGGGCGATCATCCACGGCTGCACCATCGGCGACAACACGCTGATCGGCATGGGCGCCATCGTCCTCAACGGGGCGAACATCGGCAACAACTGCATCATCGGCGCGGGCGCGCTCATCACCGAGGGCAAGGAGATCCCGGACGGGAGCCTCGTGGTGGGCATGCCCGGCAAGGTCGTGCGCCAGCTCGACGAGGCGACGTTCGAGACGCTGCGCAAGCAGGGGCTCGGCTACGTCCGCAACGCCGAGAAGTTCACCAACGGCCTGCGCGAGATCGACATCACCGCAGCCAACCGCGCCGCCGCCTGACGAAGGCCGGCTTGCCCGCCGCGTTGGTGCGGGCGCCATCCTGCCGCTCGAGCGATACCGCCCGGGCGGCACCGCTGATCAGTGCGTCGTCCAGACGGGCCAGTCCCCGGCCGCCTCCAGGAGGCGCATGTGGAGCGTGCGGTCGGGCACGGTGCCGTTGACCAGCGACTGGTAGAGCCCCGTGTTGTTCGGCGCGCGGCCGAACTCGGCGAAGGCATTCGGGTTGAGGTCGTCGGGCCCGAGGCCGAGCTGTTCGGCGATGGTCTCGGCGAACGCTTCGGGCTGGTCGCCGAAGCCCACGGTGACGGGGAGGGCGGTGAGGTCGGCCATGATCCGGTCGATCTCGGTCCCGACGCCCTTCTTGCGCAGCGAGCGCATCATCGCCTCGGTCGAGACCATCACCGGCAGCACCCGCTCGTCGAGCGCCTCGCGCAGGCTGAAGGTGTGCGGGACCCAGTGGTCCGGATGGCGGTGCTGACGCTCCCAGGCGTTCCAGGTCGAGATCATGCGCAGGATGGGGTCGCCGGCGACGGTCGCGAATCGCGTGACGCCCTGCATCTTCAGAGCGTCGTCGAGGGTGAAGCGCCCGCCGACGAGGGCGTACTTGTCAGCGGCGCCCGCCGAGGTGAGATCCTCCAGGGTGGCGTTCCGGCCGAGCCAGCCGACCCGTTGGGCGCCCAGGGCCTTGGTAAATGCCTGGAACGCTCCGCGTCCGGCGGAGAAGGGAATCTCGATGAAGACGATCACGTCCGGTCCTTCACACAGGTCTTTCAACAGCCCGAGGGGGTCCTCAGGTGCAAACACGCACGAAGCTTGTTGACTTTGGCGTCGTAGCCTCGCATATCGTGCCGCGCACGGGGCCGTAGCTCAGTTGGGAGAGCGCTGCAATCGCACTGCAGAGGTCAGGGGTTCGAATCCCCTCGGCTCCACCACGCCGACCATAGGCGTGTGGAAAATCAACGGCTTAGGTCACGAGTTTCCAGGTTTTTTCAGGCGGGTTTCCAAATCCCGTTCCTGCTCCAGTCTCGCCATACCCTCCTCGACAATGCGCTTCCGGTTCACCGACTTGGTGTAGGTGTCCGCTTCGGAGAGGCTCGCGTGGCCCAACATCGGGCCGATGTGTGCTTTGCCGAGTCCAGCTTCGGCCCCGGCCGACCCAAACTCGTGACACAGACCATGTGTCGATTTTGTCACGCCGGTCTTCGCGCACGCCCGCTTGAACCACTCCCCGAATGCATTGCCCGATCTAGACGCGCCGCAGGCGGTTTTCCATCTCGAAGCGCCTAGTGCTCGTGTGGAGCAAGCGCCGAAAGACAAGCTGATCTTCATGGAGGTTGGCGAACGATCCCGACATCGCGGGCGAAGCGCTCTTCGAGCGCGGCATCACCGAGATCGGCAACGCGTTCGTGTCGGGGAAGGCCGTCGAGGTGCGGGCGGCGGCGTCCCTCTCACACGATCAAGCTAGGACCATGACACGGCAAGGCGCGTGGCCTCGTCGATCGCGACATGGACAAAGTCCCACACGACGTATTGCCTGCGAATATCTTGCCGCCGGCCTGTCACGCGATAAGCTGACCCTCTCCGATTGGCGAAGCGGAACAGTCCCTGACGTCTTCAGCTGCCGGGCGTTCCGAGATGAACGTGAGGCAGAGGTGACGATGGCTTTGGTGAATACGCCCGGCGCGCGGCAGCGTCGCCCACTGCTCGCGGGTCACCACGCCTTTCAGACGGTCCGGTTTCTTGCTGGGCTCATTGGCAAAGCCGGCGGGGACGGAAGCTGTCCGTGACCCGCCTCGCGGCGTTCGAGCCGCTGGGCACCGCCGAACGGGCCGTTCTCGCCAGCCTCGGCGACGGCACGTTCGTGCGTCTCGGGGACGGTGAGATACCCGAAGGCCCCGACGATGCCCGCACCGTCCGCGCAGCGTTCCTTCGCGTTCTCCTCCTCGGCGGAGAGGATGTGCCGTTCGTCCACGAGAAGGGGGTCCGCCTCGCGGGTGCCTTTGTGGAGGGCACGCTCGACCTTGAGGGCTGCCGCATCGCCCGCTCACTCGGCCTCTTCGACTGTCGACTCGAGCGCACGCTCGTCCTGCGTGCGGCAGTGATAGACGCCCTTCATCTCGACGGGTCTGCGCTTCCAGGCCTCCTCGCCGAGCGGATCGAGGCACGCGGGGACGTGAGCCTCGGCAGCACTGCGGTTGACGGTGCGGTGCGGCTCGGGAACGGCCGGATCGGGGGCAGCCTTGTCGTCGATGCGGCCGTCCTCGACAGCGGACTCGACGTCGCGCTTGACGCCTCGGGCGTCGAGACACGTGGCGGCTTCTTCCTACGAGGGGCACGGGTGCGTGGGGGGATCTCGCTGGCGAACGCCACCGTCGGGAGCGACCTGGAGGCGATCGGGCTCGAGATCACGCGGGCGGACGCGGTGGCGTTCGACGCATCCGGGATCACCGTCGCGGGAAACCTTGCTCTGCGGCGGGCGAGCGTGGAGGGGGAGGCAATTCTCGACGGGGCGCATATCGGCGGCGATCTCGACCTGTCCGGAGCGCACCTGTCGGCTCCGGGCGGAGCCGCCTTCGGCCTCGCACGCGCAACGGTGGACGGCGCGTTCATCCTGCGCGAGAGCGCGACAGTAAACGGACTACTGCAACTCAACGGCACCACCGTCGGCCTTCTCGTCGACGCTCCGGCTAGCTGGCCCGGGCCGGGCGACCTTTCGCTCAATGGCTTTCTATACGGCGGGTTCCTCGCCTCGCCGGTGGACGCGGCGACACGGCTGCGCTGGCTTGCACTCCAGGATCCTACCCGGTCAGGTGACGGATTCTGGCCCCAGCCCTACGAGACGCTCGCAGGTGTCCTCGCTCGCATGGGGCATCACGAGGATGCGAGCGCTGTCCTCTTCGAGAAGGAGCGGCTTCAGCGACGAGCCCGTCGCGCCCGTGCCTCGCCGCTCCTACGCACGGCGCTCACGGTCCGTGACGCGGTCCTCCTGGTGACCGTCGGCTTCGGGTTGCGACCGCATCTCGCCGTGATATGGCTCGCCGCCCTGTGGTTCGTCGGTGCGCTTCTGATGGCCGCCGCGGAGAACCGGGACGCGATCCGGCCCAACGTCGCGCTCGTGCTGCGCTCGCCGGAATGGTTGCAGTGCGGGAGGTCCGTCGGCGAGACGGTTCATCTCGTTTCGCTCGGGGACACCCGGGAGGGACTCGCAGCGCCCGACCAGTCGCAGCTGGCGTGCTGGAGGGCACTTCCCGAAGCAGGGAGCTTCCCGAAGTTCAACGCGTGGATGTTCGCGGGCGATGCGATGCTTCCGGCCCTTCAAACGGGTCAGCGCGACTACTGGTCCGCAGACACGCGCCAGCCCTTCGGCGTACTGGTGAAGAGCATTATCCACCTCATAACGGTAGCCGGCTGGGCGCTCAGCCTCCTCGCCGTTGCCGCCTTCTCCGGCCTCGTCCGCTCCCGCTAGCGTGCGCCTCCCTTAGCGGCGCTCGCCGAATTACACGCGACCGTCAGAAGCACCGCGGCAATTGTCGCAAGAGGAACGGCGTGGGTTTGTCGGAGGCTCCAACTCCTGAGAAGGTGGAGCGATGACGAGCAGGACAGGAACAAGTTTTCACCCGAGGTGAGCGAACGGGCGGTAGGGTCGGTTCTCGAGCATGCGCACGAACACCGTTCGCGCTGGCAGGCGATCGTGTCGGCTGCCCCGAAGATCGGTTGCTCGGCGCACTCGCCGAACGAGTGGGTGAAGAGGGCCGAGGTCGACGCGGGCAAGCGGGCCGGCGTGTCGACGGACATGGCCGCGAAGCTGAAGGCGCTCGAGCGGGAGAACCGCGAGTGACGGCAGGCCAACGAGATCCTGCGTAAGGCATCGGCTTATTTCGCGCAGGCGGAGCTCGACCCGGTCGAAGACATGATCGCGTTCATCGACGATCATCGCAGTGTGTATGGGGTCGAGCCGATCTGCCGAGTGCTGCCGATCGCCCCATCGACCTACCATGGCAACGTCGCCCGGCGGCTTGATTCGCCAAAGCTCTCGCCGCGAGCGACGCGGGACCGGGCGCTGAAGCCGGAGATCGAGCGTTTCTTCTCGAGGTCGCCCGGTGCACCGTCGAACGGCTGAAGAAGGGGATCGGATTACAAGGCGTCATTCGTGGCAAGTCGATCCGGACGACGGCCCACAGCACGTCGGCGCCATGTCTGCTCGATCATGTGAACCGCGTGTTCCATGCTCCGGCGCCGAACGCGCTGTGGCTGTCGGATTTCACCTACGTGTCGACCTGGTCGGGCTTCGTCTACATTGCCTTCGTGATCGATGCCTACGCCCGCCGCATCGTCGGCTGGCGGGTGAGCCGGGCAATTCATGCCGGCTTTGTGCTGGATGCCCTCGAGCATGCCCTGCATGAACGACGACCCGTCCACGGCAGCGGACTGGTGCACCCATGGCGACCGCGGCTCGCGATATGTCAGCATCCGCTGCACGGAACGCCTCGCCGAAGCCGGTGTCGAGCCTTCCGTCGGCAGCTACGACAACGCTCTCGCCGAGACGATCAACGGCCTTTACGAGACTGAGGTCACTCATCGGCGCGGGCCGTGGCGCTCCTTCGAAGCTGTCGAATTCGCGACGATGACCGATGAGCAAGTCATGGCGGCGTGACTTCAACCAAACAGCCTCCGGTGATGCCGGGGCGGTTCAGTGCCGCTTGCGGCCGTTTCCGGGCCCACCTGCGAATACCCGAAGCCGCCATTCGGCCGGACGCCGAACTCACGATCGCGCGAGGGGGCTTGGCTCGCTCGCCCGTGATGGGGATCATTGAAACAGAATGGCGGATAGTGTCTCGGCGATCTGTGTTGGAGACGCAGACCATCACTGCTCGATCGGAAACTTCGCGGCCTTCGGATTCTCGAAGCCAAGATCGAGATCGGTGCCGTCAGTCGACCCGGTTCCGGGCCGGACGGGAGCGAGGCCGGGAGACCGGACGCGCGAAGCCCTCGCTGCACGCCAGGCGGCGGGCGAAGTCATTGGCGTCGCGGAAGGCGGCATCACGAACCGAGGCATCATGACCCGAGGCATAGCTGGCCGAAATCAGGACACGTAGGGCAGGGAGGAAATGGACATGCCGAAGCGATGGACTGGCGCAGTTGCAGCCGTGGCGCTTGCGGCGCTTCCTGCAACGGTGAACGTGGCCCGTGCCTGGGACCATCCCGGACACATGGTGACCGCCGCCATCGCTTTCGCCGAGATCGAGCGTGCCCGTCCCGACCTGATCGACAAGCTGGGGCTCATATTTCTCAGGCATCCGGATCCGGCGCCGTTCTGGGTGGCCGTCGGTGACGCCAGGGGGAAGGAGCGCGTGCGGCGGATGTTCATCGAGTGCGCGCGCTGGCCGGACGACAGCAAGTTCACTCCGAACGATCGACTGACATGGCACTCGGCGCGCTGGCCGGTGCTGGCCGAGGATGCGCCGCCCGAAGCGGTCGCCGCGGCCGAGGCGCGGCGCGGCGGACCCGCCGGGCAGGCGCTCGAAGCTCTGTCGCTGACCTCCGCGATGCTGGGCAACCCCGAGGCGGACCCGTCCGAGCGCGCGTTCGCCCTCTGCTGGGTGCTCCACATCATCGGGGACATCCACCAGCCGATGCATGTCGGCGATCTCTTCTCGGCCGACTTCCCGACGGGCAACGCGGGCGCGACGATGAGCTACGTCCTGGACCCGGTGACGCGGACGCCGATTCCCCTCCACGTCCTCTGGGACAGCAACGCGCTGCGGGTCCCGTCTCTCGAAGCAGTCGACCGCGCGGCCCTGACCTTCACGAACCGCCATCCCCGGTCCGCCTTTGCCGAGCTGGAGGCTCATCCGCTCGGCGATCCCGACGCATTTCGGAGCTGGGCCGTCGAGAGCCACCAGATCGCGGTCGACTGGGCCTTCGACCTGGAGACGGCCAGCGACCCCGACAAGGACCAGTCGGCCGACAAGCTCGTCCAGAACATGGTGAACTTCATCCTCAACGGTGTCTCGCCGGTCACGGATGCGCCCGAGCTGCCGCCCGGATACTGGGAGCGGCTCCAGGTGACGGCGGAGCAGAGGATCACCCTTGCCGGCTACCGCATCGCCGACGTCATCCTCTCCGCGGCGGACCGCATCGAGGCGCAGCGACGGTTCATGGGTCGGTGATCGGGACCTGCCATCGCGGAACTGCCGCCGGCAGCCCACGAGATCGTCTGTCGTTGGATCCGGCGTGGCCGGTCCGTCGCCGTCGTGGCGGCACGGTCGAGGCGGCGTCATGCGGGCGGATGTCGGCCGCGAGGGCGCACTCGTCAATAAACCTCATCGTGAATGTCACGAAAGGGCAATGGAGATCTGTCGTGCCCGAAATATTGCCTTGTGAAAAACAAGGCGGCAAAGTGGCGCCATGTTGGCGCTTGGATTTTCAAAGTCACTGATACTGACCGTGATCATGGCCGCTTTCGTGTTCGAGGCGGCCGAGGGGGGAGCGGCCACGATCCAGCGGCTCCCGCCAGCGGACGAGACCCTTCCGATATTTCTCGTCGAGGGCGAGCTTCTGCCTGGCGATCAATACGTATTCCAGGAGGTTATCTCCGACGTTCCGGTCGGGATCGTCCTGTTGAGCAGTCCCGGAGGAAGCCTCGACGCGGGCATTGAAATCGGCAAGCTGATCCGCCTCCGCGGTCTGGGGACCGTGGTCATCGACGGGACGGAATGCCTGTCGGCGTGCGCCCTTGCCTGGCTTGGCGGCCAGCCCAGAGCCATGCAGCCGAACGCCATGATCGGCTTCCACGCGGCCTACGTCGAGCGGAACGGCGCGAAGCACGAAACAGGCGTCGGCAACGCCCGCGTCGGCGCCTATCTCACCAAGCTCGGATTGAACGAAGCCGCCATCGACTTCGTGACCCGGCCCGGACCTTATCAGATGGCCGAGCTGACCCCGGACAGGGCCCGCTATCTGGGAATCATGGTCCGCGTGCTGGAACCCGCGGCCGCCCCGGAATCGCCCGAGCCTCGTGCGCTGGAGGACGCGGCCGTCGCCTTCGTCGTCGAGCACATGGAGGCCGGGAGCCGGCAGAACGCCGCCCAGGCGAGGTATTCCGCCGAAACCCGGTACGCGGACGTGGTCGACTACTACGGCCAGAAGGCGCTGCCGCGCGAGAAGGTGGTCGCGAGCATCGCGGCCTACATCGGCCGGTATCCGGTTCGCTCCCTCCAGGTCCGCGGCACGCCGACGGCGAAGTGCGAACGGAGCGTGTGTGCCGTGTCCGGCGTCGCCGACTTCGCCGCCGAGGCGACCGCCCGAAACGTGAGGGTCAGCGGCTCGGTGGAGTTCACACTCGTTCTTGTCGATGCCGGCGCTGGCGCCTTCCGCATCGTGTCGGAGACGAGCGAGGCGGTCCGCTCCACGACGGAACCGATCGACCGGCGGGCTGCGGAGACGGTGCGGCGCGTCCAGGAGGAACTGGACCGCCTGGGCTGCCAGCCGGGTCCGGTCGACGGCGTGTGGGGGGCAAGGTCGCGAGCGGCCCTCGAGCGGTTCAATTCGGCGACCGGCACGCAGCTCAGCCCGCACCGCCTGTCGCCGTCGACCGTCATGACGCTGAAGGCCGAACGGGACGGCGCCTGCGTGAAGAGCGCGTTCCGGCGGCACCGGGAGTCGATGCGCTAGCCGGAACATGGACGGGCGGCGCGAGTGGCATTCCGGGATCAGAGCTGCTTGTGTACGCCGACCTCGAGCGTGCGCGTTGTAGGGAGGCGGAGCCGGTCGGTCGCCCGCTCGGCCAGACGGAACAGGACGATGAAGGCGACGCTCGCTAGGTCCGTGAGGCTGCGGATCCGTGGCGGAGGCACGAGGCGGTCGTGGCTTACCAGATAGACCGCCTCGTCCGGCTCGATCCCCAGCCGCAGGAGTTCCGGCGACAGCAGCGACGGAAGGTCGATCTGCTGCAGGTAACCGACCTTGAGGTCGACGCGGCACATCCCATCGCAGAGGCACACCACGGTGGCCCGGTCATCCTGCCCGACCCGCGGCTTCGATCCGACCCAGACCGAGGCGATCACGACGCGGTCCGGATTGACCCCGAGGATGCGGCGCAGCTGGTCGAGGCTGGCGACGGTTCCCTCGCCCGGGCGCATCAACGCGACGATCGGTGCCGAGATGTTCGCCTTGCTGCGGGCGAATTCGCGCGCGAACCGGGGGACCGGAGTGCCGACGTGCCCGCCCACCTCGACGAGCCTGCGCCGCCCGATGTGCCAGCTCGCCATGGCGCCGAACGCCAGCGCGGTCAGCGTGAGCGGCAACCAGCCGCCGTTTGCGATCTTCCCGAGGCTGGAGCCGAAGAAGGTGACGTCGATGGCGAGAAGCGGCAGGAACAGCGCCACGACGACGGCGGCGTGACGGTGATGCCGCCGGCGCAGGTATGCGATTGCGAGAATGGTGGTGGTGATCATCGCCCCCGCGACCGCGAGCCCGTAGGCGTCGGCGAGCGCGCCGGACGAGCCGAAGCCGACCGCAATGAGGACGGTCCCCGTGGCGATCAGCACGTTGAGCGCCGGCAGGTAGACGTGATGCTCGTTGGTCCGGCTCGTGTGCACCACGCGCAGCGGCACGAGGAGATGAAGCTCCATGGCCTGCCGGGCCAGGCTCGCGATGCCGGAAATGACCGCCTGCGAGGCGATGATCGTCGCCAGCGTTGCCAGCGCGATCATCGGCAGCCGCAGGGCGTCGGGGACGAGCCGGTAGAAGGGGCTGTCGAGCGCGTGGGGCTCGGCGAGGACCAGGGCGCCCTGTCCGAAGTAGCTGAGGAGGAGGGCCGGGAGCACCACGAGGTACCAGGCGCGGGCAATGGTCCTGCGTCCGAACTGGCCGAGGTCCGCGTAGAGTGCCTCTCCGCCCGTGACCGCGAGGAAGACCGCGGTGAGGATCGCTGTGGCCCGCAGCGGATGGGTCGCGAGGAGGGTTGCCGCATGCCGTGGGTCGAGCGCGGCCAGCACTTCGGGGCGCGAGGCGACTGCGATCGCGCCGAGGGTTCCGATGGCCGCGAACCAGGCCAGCATGACGGGTCCGAACCAACGACCGATCAACTCGGTCCCCGCGCCCTGAATCGCGAAGAGGACGACGAGGATCGTGGCGGCGAGCGGCAATACCGCCGGATCCAGCCGGGGCATGGCAATCCGGAGCCCCTCGACCGCGGCAAGGACCGAGATCGCCGGCGTGATCATAGCGTCGCCGAACAGCATGGCCGCGCCGGCGAGTGCCACACCGAGCATCACCGCCCGGCGCCCGCGGCGGGCGCGATGCAGATCGAGCAAGGCGGCGAGGGCGATGATGCCGCCTTCGCCGCCGTTGTCGACCCGAAGCAGGACCGAGACATACTTGACGGAGACCGAAAGAAGGAGCGCCCAGGCGATCAGCGACAGGGCACCCATCACCTCGACCGCCGTGGCGCCGCCGGCCGCCGTCGCCGCCTCGCGAAACGCGTAGAGCGGGCTCGTCCCGATGTCGCCGAACACGATGCCGAGCGCGGCGAGCGCGAGGCCCTGGCGCGCGGGCTCGGCCGGAGCGCGGACAGCCAGCGCGGTCGGTGATCTCTCGATGCTCACGCACGGCCTCCGGAATCCTGCGCCGCCTCGAACCTCACGGCGATCCTCCCACCGGAGACCGGCCGCGCCCTTGCGGCAACTCCGCCCCGACGGTCCGGGACGGCGAGGGCAGGGGCAATCCGCATGCGGTCACATGTTGCCGGCGAGACGCTGCCGCGCCGGCGAGACGCCGGCGGTCGGCCTGCGCGTGCCCCATTCAAACCGTCGTGGACTTGACGAATGTCAAGCGGTCGCGTCCGGAGAGCGCCGAGGGCTTTCCGGTTTGGCGAGGGAACGACCCCGCATTTCGGATATGCCGCACCGCTTTGACACATTGCCGTTTCAGGCTCAGATGCCGCCGACGCGGTGCCGGACTGCGACGCCGCCCGAGCGCTTCGCCACGCTTCCTTTCGAGGGCGAGTTTTCGACTGCGGCGCGTCTTCCATCCCGCGCAGTCGCGGAGGTCGTTTGATGTCGATCGTCCCCGAACGTCCGGGCCGCGGGTTGCCGGATGCACCACAGGCCGGCAGCGCCCCGTCGCGCCGCGACGACACCGGCGGGACGCTCCCCGTCCCCGACGTCGCGTGCGTCATATGCGGCCAGCCGGTGACATTCGATCAGGCGGTCGCGTACGCCGCCGTGCGGCCGACGGTGTCGGCCCTGCTCGCGCGCGACCACCCCGCCTGGCGCGAGGGGGCATGGATCTGCCGCCGGGACCTCGACGAATACCGGCGGAGGTACATTACCGAGCTGCTGACGTCGGCCATAGGCGAGCTCGGCCCGCTGGAGCGGGAAGTCATCGAGAGCATCACGACCGGCGATCTCGTCACCGAGGTCGCGGGCACGGCCTACGACGCGCAGGCGAGCTTCGGCGAACGGATGGCCGACCGCATGTCCGCGTTCGGCGGATCCTGGGGCTTCATCCTCTCGTTCTGCGCGATCTGCACGCTGTGGATGATCCTGAACGTCACGGGCTGGCTCTTCGTGCCGTTCGACCCCTATCCGTTCATTCTCCTCAACCTCGCGCTGTCGACGCTCGCCGCCATCCAGGCCCCCATCATCATCATGAGCCAGCGCCGGCTGGAGGCGAAGGATCGCCTGCGCGCCGAGAACGACTATCAGGTCAACCTGAAGGCCGAGCTCGAGGTCCGCCAGATCCACGAGAAGATCGACTACCAGCTCACCCAGCACATCGCCCGGCTGGAGCGGCTCGAGCAGCTGCAGGCGGAGGTGCTGGCCCGCCTGCATTGACACGCGGCGTTCGGGCGCCGCCCCCGATCCGAAGGCACGGGGGCGGAGGCAGCATCCGAGGTGGTCGAAATCGGGACGGCATCGATCGACGCGGCAGCAGGCGGGTTCGTTCCGGACGCCTCGCTGGCGCTTCCAAGCCCTGGGGCAATGAAGTATAGATCCGCTCGCCGGAGCGTGCGCACCGACCGCGGTGGGTTGGTTGCCCGATCGAGTAAAGCACATGCGTGGCACTGCAGACACGACTGTCGAAACTCCCGCGGCGGCCCGGTCCGGGCTTGTCCGGTCCGGGTGGATCGGAGCGCTTCGCAGAAGGATCCCGCCGTCCGCGGTCCGTTATCTCGGACTGGCCGTTCTCGCGCTGCTGCTGATCTCCATCGCGGCCGAGCTCCATCGTGTCCTGCGCGACGTCACGCTCGCGGATATCGGCACCGCGCTGGCGAACACGCGAGGCTGGGTGATCCTTGCCGCCTTCGCCGCCAGCGCGCTCTCCTACTGCGCGCTCGTCGGCTACGAGCACGTGGCGTTGCGGCAGGTCGGCGTCACCCACCTGAGGCCGCGCTTCGTCGCCGTGACGGCCTTCATCAGCTACAGCTTCACCTTCGTCCTCGGCTTCGGCGTCCTGACCGGCGGCGCCGTCCGTCTGCGACGCTACCGGACCGTCGGCCTCGCGCCGTCGCAGATCCTCGCGGTCACGCTGCTCGGCGCCGTGAGCTTCTGGATCGGCCTCGCGCTCGTCGCGGCGGTATGCGTGATGATCGAGCCGTCCGTCGTCAGCGCGGTCGCCGGGTTGCCGCGTGGAGCCGGGATCGCCGCCGGCGCCGGCGCCCTCGTTGCCGTCGCCGGGTGGTCGGTCTGGCATCGCGGCCGGTCCGCCACGCTGAACGTCTCGGGCTGGACGGTGCGACTGCCGGACTCGAGGACGAGCGCTGCGATCGTCCTGCTCGGGATGGCGGACATCCTCGCCGCTGCCCTCGCGCTCTGGCTGCTGCTGCCGGCGGACATCCACATCGGGTATCCGGGCTTCCTCGTCGTGTTCGCCCTCGCGACGGTGGCCGGAGTGGTGAGCCACGTGCCGGGCGGGCTCGGCGCGTTCGAGGCCGTCATCCTGCTCGGCCTGCCGTCCACCGCCCATGCCGAGATCGCGGCCTCCCTCATCCTGTTCCGTCTGGTCTACTACCTCGTGCCGTTCGCCTTCGCGCTGGTGCTTTTCGTGGCCGGCGAGGTCGGCGCATCGCGGGCGCGGGTGGCCGCGATCGGCTCACGCGCCGCGCAGACCGTCATGCCGTTCGTCCCGCGCATCGCCGGGCTCGCCGTGTTCGGGGGAGGGGTCGTCCTCCTGCTCTCCGGCGCGGCTCCTGCGGAGGGAACGCGGCTCGCGATCCTCGCGGATCTCCTGCCGCTTCCCTTCGTGGAGACGTCCCATTTCCTCGCCAGCGTGGTCGGGGCGGCGCTTCTCGTGGTGTCCGTCGGGCTGCTCGGGCGGCGCCGCGCGTCGTGGCAGATCGCCGTGGCGCTCGTCGGTGCCGGTGCGGTCTTCTCGCTCTTCAAGGGGCTCGACGTGGAGGAGGCTGCGGTCTGCACCACCGCGCTCGCGCTCCTTCTCGCGTCGCGTCGCGCGTTCTACCGGGGAGGCGGCGCGTGGGGGGCGACGCCGTCCTGGCCCTGGATCTGCGCGATGGCCGTGGCCATCGGCCTCTCGGTCTGGCTCGGCTTCCTCGCCTATCGGTCGGTCGACTACTCGCGGGAGCTCTGGTGGCGGTTCGCGCTCGACGGCGACGCATCGCGCTTCCTGCGCGGCACACTGGGCGCGGCCATCGTCCTCGCCGGCTACGCGCTCTATCGTGTGGTGCGCGCCCCGTCCGCCGCCGCGCCTCCCGGGAAGGACGAGTTCGAGAAGATCGCCGCCATCGTCGGGCAGGTCGAGGACCCGGGGGCCCAACTCGCGCTGCTGGGCGACAAGTCCTTCCTGATCTCCGGCGTCGGCACGGGCTTCGTGATGTACGGCGTCGAGGGCAAGACCGTCCTCGCGATGGGCGACCCCGTCGCGGACGATCCGAAAGTCGCGGTGGACCTCATCTGGCGGTTTCGCGAACTCGCTGACCGATGCGGCGGGGACCCTGCATTCTACGAGGTCGGGCCACAGCTCCTGCCGCACTACATCGACGCGGGGTTCTCCTTCGCCAAGCTCGGCGAGGTGGCCATCGTCGATCTCGCGAAGTTCTCGTTTCAGGGTTCGGCCGGTGCAAAGCTCCGCCAGGCCAAATCGCGGGCCGAGCGGGCCGGACTCGGCTTCCGCATCGTTCCCGCCGCCGAGGTGCCGTCGATGCTCCCCCAGCTTCGCGCGATATCCGACGCCTGGCTCGCCCAGCAGAAGGGCCGCGAGAAGGGGTTCTCGCTCGGCTTCTGGTCCGATCCGTACATCGAGCGCTTCGACCAGGCCGTGATCGAGCACGACGGCCGGCCGATCGCGTTCGCCAACATCTGGCGCGGCGCGGGCGGTCGTCAGGTGTCCATCGACCTCATGCGGCACGTGCCGGACATGCCGAACGGCACGATGGACGCCATGTTCATCTCGCTGATGGAGGCGGCGAAGGCCGAAGGGGCCGCGACGTTCAACCTCGGCCTCGCGCCCATGTCGGGGATGCCGGACCATTCGCTGGCCCCGGCATGGAGCCGGTTCGCGCGGCTCATCTACGAGCACGGCAACCAGTTCTACAACTTCCGCGGCCTGCGGGCCTTCAAGGCGAAGTTCAGGCCGGACTGGCAACCGCGTTATCTGGCCTACACGGGGCCGCTCGCCGTACCGCGCGTGCTGATGGACGCGACGCGGCTCATCTCGCGCGGCCCCGGCGCACTACAGAGGCAGGATTGACGTGTTCATGACCCGGGCCGCCGCGGCGGCAGCCGTCCTCCTCGCCGTGACACCCGCTCCGGCTCAGGCGGCGCCTCGCACCACGACCGTCGCGACCGCCCACATCGGCGACATCACGGTGCTGGCTCCGGAGAGCCAGCCCGAGACCTTCGCGGTCCTCGTCTCGGATGCTGACGGGACGACCGATGCCGTCCGGGCGCAGGCGGAGGCGCTGGTGGCGAAGGGCACCGCCGTCGCGCTCGTCGAACTTCCCGGCCTGATGGCGCTGAAGGAGGCGCAGGACGGGGACGGCTGCCACTACGTCTTCGGCGACTTCGAGGAGCTGTCGCGCCTCGCCGAACGCCAGCTCGGCATGACGACGTGGCGCTGGCCCGTCGTCGTCGGGCTCGGCAGCGAAGGAGGGACGATGGCCTACCTGGCCCTCGCGCAGGCCCCGGAGAATACGGCCGCCGGCGCCGTCAGCCTTGGCTTTTCGCCGGTTCTCGCGGCGCGCCGTCCGCTGTGCCCGGGCGCGGCCGCGACCCCGCGGGACGGCGGCGGCTTCGACCTCGCCCCACCCCGGCACCTGCCGGGACCTTGGACGCTGATCCTGCCGGACGCCCCGGCACCCGACGTCGCGCCGTTCGTTGCCGCCGGCGGCAACGCTGTCCGGGCCGTGGGCGCCGAGATGGCCGGGGCGGCGGCGGACGCCGTCCTCGCAATGGCCGCGGGCCCCGCCGATCCGCTCGCGGACCTGCCGCTCACCGAACTCCCGGCCGAGGACCCCGTCGCGCTCGCGATCTTCATCTCCGGCGACGGCGGCTGGCGCGACCTCGACAAGACCATCGGCGAGTGGCTCGCCGCGCACGGCGTGGCGGTCGTGGGGGTGGATGCCTTGCGCTACTTCTGGAGCGAGCGCAGCCCCGAGGAGATCGCGAACGCGATCGAGCGCATCGCGGCGCACTATGGCCGTGCATGGGGTGTGGAGAAGGTCGCGCTCCTCGGCTATTCGTTCGGCGCCGACGTCCTCCCGCTCGCCTGGCCGAAGCTCGACGAGGCGACACGGGACCGGACCGTCCTCGTCGGACTGCTCGGGCTCGCGCATTCGACGACGCTGGAGGTGACGATCTCCGGCTGGCTCGGGCTGTCATCGGGCGCGGAGATCCCGCTCGCGGGGCCGCTGGCCGCGCTGCCGGCGGACCGGGTCGTATGCGTCTACGGCACGCAGGAGGCGGCCGACGACGACACCGGGTGCACGTTGTCCGGGCTGCGCGAGGCGACGCTGATCGAGCGCCCCGGCGGCCACCACTTCGACGGCGACTACGCCGCCCTTGCAACGATGCTCCGTGCCCGCCTCGCCGAAGCGCTGGCGGCTCCGGCTCAGGCGCGATCCGGTGGCGCCGCGCCGCGCTAGGGCCCGGCCGAGGGGCTGCGGTCAACCGACCTTCGCGTCCAGCGCCACGTAAAGCCGATGGCCGTTGCGTTCGACGAGGAGAAGGACCTTGCCCGACCCGGTCTCCGACTTCTGGATGAGGTCGTTCGTCTGCTGCGCGTCGTGCGTCGCTTCGGTCCCGACCGCCACGATCACGTCACCGACCTCGATCCCTGCCTCGGCCGCCGCCTTGTCGGGATCGACCGCCGCCACGAGGGCGCCGGTGTCATCCGCTCCGAGGTTGAACTGCTGGCGCAACTGAGGCGTCAGGTCGATGAGGGCCAGGCCCAGTCGGCCGGTCGGAGCGTAGGTCTCGTCCTCCGCCGCCACGACGGTGTCCTCGTTCGGCATCGCGCCCACGGTGACCTTCAGTGTCATGGCCTTGCCGTCGCGGATGAGGCCGACCTCGGCGGGCGTCCCGGCGTTCGCGTCGGCGACGATCCGCGACAGCTCGTGCGGGGAGCCGACCGTCCTGCCGGCGAACCCGGTGATGACGTCGCCGGCCCGGAGCCCCGACGCCGCAGCGGGGCTGCCGGAGGTGACCTCGGTCACGAGGGCCCCGTCAGTCCCGTCGATTCCCAGCGCCTCGGCGACGTTCTGGTCGAGCAGTTGGATCATCACGCCGAGGTAGCCGCGGTCGACGTGTCCGCTTGTCGTGAGCTTCTCGACGATATTCTCGGCAAGATTGGACGGGATCGCGAAGCCGACCCCGACGTTGCCGCCGGTGGGGCTGTAGATCGCCGCGTTGACGCCGATCACGTGGCCGGCGGCATCCAGGAGGGGCCCGCCCGAGTTGCCCTGGTTGATCGGCGCATCGACCTGGATGAAATCGTCGTACGGCCCTGACTGGAGGTCGCGGCCGAGCGCCGAGACGATCCCCGCCGTGACGGTGCCGCCGAGGCCGAAGGGATTGCCGATCGCGAGGACCCAGTCGCCCGGCGTCACGTCGTCCGAGTTCCCCCACCGAACGGTCGGGAGCGCGTGTTCGGCATCGATCTTTATGACGGCGATGTCGGTCTTCTCGTCGGTGCCGATGAGGTGGGCCTGGAACTTCGTCCCGTCGCTCAGGATCACCGTGATCCGGTCGGCGTTGCGCACGACGTGGTTGTTGGTGACGATGGTGCCGTTGCTGTCGACGATGAAGCCGGAGCCGAGGCCCTGGATCGCCGGGTGCGGCACCGCGGACGACCCGTCGTCGGGCTCACCCTCCGGAGGCATTCCGAAGTATCGCCGCAGGAAGTCGTCGAAGGGGGACGGCTCGCCGGACTTCGGCGTGGTGTCGTTGGTGATGCCGGACATGCCGGGGGCGCGCTCGTCGACCGTCACCGTCACGACCGCGTCCTTGTTGGCCTTCACGATGCTGGAAAACGACCCCGGTAGCGCGCTGCCTTCGATCTGGGGAGCCGCCGCCTGCGCCGCCGTGCCTTGCATGATGGTCGGGACGCCGGCGAGGGCGGTCGTTGCGACGAGGATGGCGACGAAGCTGGAGTGCAACCGTTTCATCGAAATTCGCCCGGCGAGAATGCCAAAACCGTATCGGCCGGTAGGGGCGGCGCCGTCTCGCCTCCGGACGTCGTATGCCGGTGCCATGAAAGATGCACCTCATCGCGGCGGCGATAAAGAACGTTGCGGTATTTTAAGGTAGCCCCGCGGGGCGGGTATGGCGGGCCGAAGCCGACGAAACTGAGAACTACACTTACGCTATAGCCCTATAAAGTGACTGAGGCAGTGAGGTCGCCACGGCCTTGACGGCGCTAGCAAAGGTTCCGGAGCGGCGTCCCCAGCGTCGGCACCCATTGCCTTGCGTCGTCAGGATGATCCTCCTCATCAATCGCCTTATCGTGTTGCTGTTTGAAGGATCTCAGCAGAGTGGCCCTCTATTTCATTGTCAGTTCGGTTTCCGCTGCCGCTCGCAGGTAGGCTCTGGACAGAAGGCGGGTTTCCTCACGCAGGCTGTCTTGCACGTGGCGCCCCGAGGCCAGTGCCCCAAAGCTTCCTCGAGACACGCCCGCCAATGCAGACAGCAACGTGAATGCCACGCGGTGGGGATCACTGAAGGACGCATCCGGGACGCACGTCAAAAGCCGGACCACAGCGGCATCCAGCTTTTTGAAGACATCCGAAGGCAATCGGACCTGATCTATCGCCCCTGCAACCCGATAAAGTGCGACTGTCGTGTCGGGATGCGCCAGTTTTGCGGACACATAGGCATCCGCGATACGATGAGCCAGGTCGTCCAGCGTCTCTGCGGGGCCGTCGATGCCAATCCGCTCCAGCGCCTCTGCCATCTCCTCGAAATGACGCGCCAGGATGGCAAAAAGCAAGGCCTGCTTATTCGGATAATACTGGTAAAGCGTGCCGACTGAGACTCCGGCGCGCTCAGCGACCCGGGTGGTCGTCAACCGGTTCAACCCTTCCGCCAGCAAAACCTGAACGGTCGCTTCGTGAAGGGCCTCGACAGTTGCGCCCGATCTGGACTGACTGGGCATTTTCCTTGGTTTCAGCCGCGTTGGGACGGAGGTTTCGGCGCTTTTCAAATGCGAATATCCAACTGAAGCATTGTTCAGTTATGACGCTAGTCAAGGATCAATGCCCGGGTCAAGAAAAGGCCCGGACCGCGGAGATAGAGTTGAAAGGAAAAGCGTGTCATGATCGTCGATGACAAAATAGCGGGTGGAACCGGGACCAATCGCAGGCAGCTGCTCGCTGCCGCATTGGGCGCAGCCGCAGCCATCACGTTGATGCCGAACGCAGTGTCGCAAGCGATGGCGCAGACGACCCCTCGCCTCCTCACGTTCAGCGACCATCAACCGTTGGAGGGGATGCGGACACGTTTCCTGAAGGAGGTGGTGTTTCCCGCCATCGAGGAGGAATCCAACGGTCGCCTGAAGATCGAGGACCACTGGAACGGCGACATCGCCGCGGCCTATGACGCACTTGGCGCTGTCAGCAACGGCACCGCCGACCTTGCCACTGTTGTGCCGGAATACACCGCCAAAGAGCTGCCACTGCATCAGATCTTCAAAAGCTTCGTCAAAGGTCCGGTGGACGGCCAGCAAAGCGAATTTTTCCAACAGGTCTATGCCGAAGTTCCCGCTTTCCCGAAAGAGTTGGACAAGAACAATATCGTCCAGATATTTTTTGGCACCGGCTATCCGGTCGCGTTTTTCCGCAATGCGCCCATGACCAGCCTGGATGATCTGAAGGGCGGCAAATGGCGCTCAGCCAGCTTCTGGCATCTGGACTATCTGAAGAATGCCGGGGCCACGCCGGTCAAGATGCATTGGGGCCCGGAAATCCCTGCGGCCCTCAAGGATGGGACGCTGGATGGCCTGATGGTGAATGTGGACAGCGGGTACAATCTGAACGTCCATGACAGCGCCCCCAATGTGCTGGCCTCGAAGGATTTGTGGCTGGGTCATGTCTATATTCTGGCAATGAACAAGGACGTCTGGAACGGACTTGCACAGGAGGACAAGGAGGCAATCCAGCGCGCCGCCCAGAAATCATACCAGCCCCTTGGACCGGTCATGGCGGACAGCTTCGACACGCAATTGGACGAGTTGCGGGAAGCCGGTGCCAGCGTCCGAACCTTGAGCATGGATGAGGTCGATCAATTTGTGACCGCCACCAGATATGAGGAGGTTCAGGCCGCCTGGGCGGAAGAACAGAAAAAGCAGGGTGTTACGGATGCCACATCCGTCATTGGACAGGTCGCTTCAATCATGGCCGAGTTTGTGGACTGAATGGGCCAGCGGCAATGCCACTCTATTTTGACGGTCGTCGATCAAGCATTTCCGATCAAGGTAGATCAGAACCACGCATCGAGGACGTATGGTAACCGACGGAGCACAGGCTATTTTCGGCGGGTATGGCGGAGCCGGAGGGATTAAGATCTGTCTACTAAGCTCTTGATATTATTGGCTTATAGTTCGTTGAATGTGCCTTAGTGCCTAACATTGTGCCTAATATTCGGTGGTGCGTAACGATTCCGTGTTCATCCACCGTTCTTTTCGTAGCCGATCGGACTTCCCTCTAGTTCTCCTTTGCGCGTTCGTAGCTCTTGTAGCTGTCGAAGCCGGCGCGATCCGCTGCGACCTCTGACGTCCTCTTGCCTGGCTCAACTTCGGGACAATTGTCCCGAAGTTCCTTGTCCGTCCGTTGCCCCTGGCGCTTGCCGATAAGCTCTTCGACGGCCCGCCCGATCGCCACCCGCTCCGAAACGGTAAAGTCCTTACGAACCTCGTTCTCGTCGCGCTCTCCCTCTAGTTCTCCTTGGCCGCCTTGGCGCGCTGGCGGGCCTTGGAGGCCGCTTTGCCACACCGCTCGCTGCAGTAGATCTGATCCCGCCGCCGAGCGTCGAACGTGGTGCCGCATTGGGCGCACGTCCGACCGGCGATCTGCTTCAACCGTTCTTCGCGATAGACGGCGACGTTGAAGGGATTGCGGACCGCGTTGCCGCATTTCGGGCTGCAGTATTTCGCATCGCTCCGGCGAGGCAGGAACGTCACACCGCATCCGGCACAGGTCCGCGGCTCCACCGGGTGCGCTTCCCGGTAGTACACCATCCGCTTGCAACGCCCGCTGCAGAAGCGACGGTAGCTGAGGTGGGTCTCGATCGGGGTGCCGCAGCGCTCGCAAAACTCGTCTGGTAAGTCATCCAGCTTCAACGCCATCGACCTGCCCGCCTTGCTACGCCGATACACTGGTTCCGGCAAAATCGCTGTGTTGGGGTGCGTGGCCGAAACATGCCCCCGCAGCCCTCGCACTCGCGCTTTGGCTGTTGTGCCGACCATGCCGACCGCAGTGCCTCGCGCCGCACGTTGTTCTCGGCCGCCGCGTCCAAATCCCGACGGTCGTTGCGGTGGGCGTCCTTGCACACCACGCTGCAGAACTTCCAATGCCCCTCCGGCAGCGGCTTCGCGCACCGGATGCAGCGCTCGCGTTCGATCGGCAGGGCGCCGTCCTGTGTCCACTCCGGTTGCCCCTCCTTCCATGTCGGTCGGGTCGCACCGGTCATCGCCAGCGCTCGGGACACCACGTCGCCTGCAGCTAGGTCAGCATCGTGCCAAGGCCAGCCATCTTCACAGAGGCCGGAGCGGATACCGTGGCGGCATGATGCCTCGAATGCGAACCGGGACGGAGCGCCGGCCTCCATGCCCGCCCGGATGATGTTGGCGACGGTGTCCACCATCTGACGCCGCTTCGCCTCGTTGAGCTTCCGCCGCTTCGGCTTGGCCGCCTTCGTTGGAGGCGACCAGGGAGCACGGGCGAGCATCTCATTCCCAGTCGATGAACTTGAACGAGTCCTCGATGGCCTGGGGGTCCAGCCCCGCCTCCTTTGCCTGGGCGATAGCGGCAACCATGGTAGCGAAGGCACGAGCCCGCCCGCCGGCATCGAATGCCTGGGTAGGCCGCACCACGTCCACAGATACGGGGGTGCCGAGCTTGGTGGACGCCTCCTCGGCCATCAGGACGCCCATCGGCTGGAGCACCCACTGCGCCAGATGCCGCTGCGCCTCGCGCACGAGCGGCCCTTGCGCGTTCGAGGCCCACATGGCGGGGAGAACACCGAACGCTGCGAAGATGCTGCCCCGCGCCGCCTCCAGGGCCTCCAGCGCCATGGTTTTCCCCAAATCCGGGGACAAGTCATTTGGGCGCCAGTCTTGCGCCGGAGCCGGTCCACCGGCCGCCTGCACGGCCACGCTCTCACGGACCAGAACACGGCCCCGCGATCCTCTGAACGACCGCGTCAGGGCGTTCATGTCAGCTTCGCTCGACTCCGGTAGCGGGACGATCATGCTACCGATCGGCGCCGCCTCGTAGACTTCACCGAGGGCGGTTTCGAGGGCATGGAGAAGTCCAGCCGAGAGCCGAGCCCGCCGGAGCGGTGCGGAGCCGTACCAGGGCGCCGCCATGTCCACCGCAGTCCGGAAGTGCAGCACCTCGGCCGCCAGTGCCGTCTCGGTGTGACCGCCGCCCGCGTCGGGGATCGACAGGCGGTAGGCCCGTGGCAACCCATCACGCGTGCTCACTTCCCAGTCCACCGCCGGCACGAGGCCGTCGTCACGGATCAGCCATACCGCCTCACCGCGTAGGGCCAGCGAGCGCGCCGTGGCCGCCATCACCGATCGGCTGAGGAGGTCCGTCCCCTCCACGTCGGCGAGGGCAAAGCCATTCTCCCACATGGTGATGCAGGTCTGAGCAGTCCCCGTAAGCTCGGCCATGCCGCGGGCGCCGCTGATGTACGCCTCGCGCATCCCGATCAGCTCGGCCGTGAAGCCGGAGCCGCTGGCGCGCGTCTCGTGAGGCATCACGGTTTCCGTGACACCTTCACGCTTCTGCCAGGGCCACCTCATGCCACTCTCCGATATGGGCGTAGAAGATCCGCCGCACCGCTGTTGCGGAGGGCGTCGGCGATCCACGAGGGCGACCGACGGTGCGTGATGGAGACGGACCCGGCCGTGACGCTCTCACTGATGGCGCCGGGCTTACCGGGTGTGGCCGCCATATATTCAGCGAGCCTCCGGTAAGCCTCCAGGGCAGGTTCGGGGGCCTCGGTATCGCCGACACTGGCGGTAATGCGCCACGGCCCACCGCAGGGGATGCAGTAGCCGAACGGCCCCGTGGGCAGCGTCTCCTCCACCCACGCTTCACCGGTCCACCGTTCCGTCAGCGAGATCGTCGCGGGCGTCAGAGGCGGGGACCAATCGCCCTCACCCTCCACGATCCACGTCACCGGGCGCACGCTCCAGCGGGCGATCACGTAGTTCTCGATCCGGCCCCACACGACCGACGTATCGAGTGCGGCAGCGCCGTCAGACAGCCCTGACGGTTCGAGGGGGTAGCTCTCCGGTACGTCCTCGGTCTGCATTAGCGTCTCGGCCATCAGAGCCTCCAACGGTGCAGGACGTGGCGGGACGGCGGCACCATGAGGCCGGAAAGGGCCATATCCCAGCTCCGCGCCTCCTCGGCCGTGGCCTCGCGGTAGGCAGCGACCGTCACCAGCGAAAGCTCGTAAAGGAGCGCTTCGAAGATGGTTCGGATAAGCGCGGTGCCCTCGGCGGGGTCCTCCTCCTCCACCTTCTCGGCGTCGGGAACCGTCCTCGGCGGGGGGATGCGAAAGCCGGGGCTGATGCCTCTGATCAGTCCCGCGCTGAAGGCCGCCAGGAAGTCCTGGACGTAGGGCGCCTCCTGAACCTCCGGCACGATGTTCGCGTCGAAGGTCAGGGCCTCGTCAGTGTCGCGAAGCGTCAGCGTGTCATTGTTCCGCGACGCCAGGGGCCGGTCATAGGAGTGACCGACCAGCAGGTGGATTTCCTCGTCGGGCCTCTCCACGCGGTAGGAGAACGCCCGCGGTGCAATGCGTTCCTTGCGCGGCCGTCCGCCGTTGCGCCCGCCGTCCGACAGGACAGCAAGCCGGTTGTAGGGGAACCGCCCCTTGAGGCGACGCCCCGTGCCGCGGCTATCGCGCCGCAGCTCTAGTTCACCTATGGCGCCGCCGAAGAGCATGGTTAGACGCCCGCTTCCAGCTCGAGGCCGGTGATGAGTTCGAGCTGAGCCGGGCGAGCCACCGTGAGGTCCAGCGTCGCGAGGGCGGTGATGCGGAGCCCGCCGGACTGCGCGTCGCTGAAGGGATCGCGGACGACGTCAATCGCGCCCCAGGCACCGACGAAGATCGGGGCGACACCGCCGGCCGATGTGGTGAGGAGCGACTGCGTCTCCAGCGGATCACCGGACGGAGCGGCGAGGCCGTTCGTCGTCATCGCGATGTTGCCGACGGGGATGTTCTTCAGCAGACGGTCCCACTCGGAGACGGCCGTGCCGGACACCAGAGTCGCGTCCAAAACGGACCACATCTCGGGACGGATCAGAGCCTTCACCGCCGAGGGCGAGCCCGCAGCGTTGGCCGTCATGAAGCGGACCACCGCAGCCCGGAAGGCGGACCAGTCAGCCATTGCGCCCGCGTCGGTGGACGTGATGCCGTAGGTCGCCGCCCCAGTGATCACGCCCAGCGGCTGACCATTGGCGCCGGTGCCGAGGAACACCGCCCGGTCCATCTCGACCGCCATGGCACCGGCCATGTCCCTCCGGATCGCTTGTTCCAGCGCCGCGCCCGATTGCTTGATCGCCTTGCGGGTCACGCGCAGTTGAATGCCCAGGTTGTGGTCCGGCGACATCGCCCGATCGGTCGTGGCATAGGTCGTGGGTCCGGCCACGTTCGCCGTCTCGCCATCGGCCCAGCCTGCCGACACGCTGGAAGTCGTGACGGGCCATTCCACTGCGCCACTGTCGATGCTGATCATCTGCGCGCCAATGCGGCCCGCGGCGGTGTCGGGGAACAGGCGATCGATGATCGGGCGCGTCGAGATCGGGTCCGGCGTGCCGCTGGCGATCGTCTCACCGGCGCGAACCTCAAGGGCCTGCCAGGGAACCGGGACACCCCGAAAGCCGCCCTGGTTGCGCAGCTCGGTCACCACCTCGGCGGTGCGGCCGTTGAACTGGCGCCCTTCGTCCAGGTAGAGCGCCACCTGGCGCATCTCGAACCCGGCGACGATGTCGGCATATTCGCGATCGCTGCGGCTCTCCAGCTCCTCGCCGGCCTCGCGGCGTTCGGTGTCTTCGGCGATCAGGGCCGCGCGATAGCGGGTCTCGTTCTGGCGGAACTCCAGGTCGAGCGTCTCGATCTGGCGCGTCTCGTCCTCGTTCGGCGCTTCGTTCGCCACCAGCGGGGCGAGCGCCTGTCGGATCTCCGACTGTCGGCGCTGGATTCGCACACTTGTCAGCATTTCACGTCCTCACGTAGTAGTGCCGCCCACGCGAGGCGGTCGGGGTTGGGGAGAGTTCGCCCCTGTTCGAGGCAGGTTTTTCGGGAATGGCACGGGGCGCACAAAGTTTGGAGATTGGCCGGGTCCCAAGCCAGATCGGGCCGCGTGCGAACCGGGTGACGGTGATCGACTTCAAGCTTGGTGGCGTGGGCGCCGCACGCGGTGCAATGGAAGTCGTCGCGCCGCAGGATCTCCCAGCGGAGCCTCGCCCACCGCTTGGTGCGGGTGATGTGACGACTACACCTCATGCCCAGAACACCTTCCGCGTTGGCTGTGTGCGGCCCAGCATGCGGGCACCCTCGGCCACGGCCAGGACGGTTGCCGACGCGGCGTCGATCCGACCAAGCGACCGGCCTTTCGCCAGCTTCGCGTTCCCGGCCGGATCGCGTATTACGACCGCATCGGCGATCGCCGAGCGCATCAGCAACGAGGGCATTGAGAGCACTGCCCCATCGTAGGCAGCGCGCCTAAATCGCTCGACGTCTTCGCCGCCGTCCCTAAAGCCCATGCCGCGCCAGATGATCGGGATGCGGACACCGGCCTTGTCCATCGCCTCGCCGAGTTCGGCTTGCTTGAACCGATCGGCCACCATGGCCACGACATTCTCGCCGGCAACGTGCTGGAGCACCTGGGCCAGCCAGGGCGCCACTGGCACGGTCTGATCGCCGAGGGTCGCCAGCTCGTCGCGGTCGTGCATCTGCACGTAGCGGTCGGACACACCATCCCGTTGTCCGCGATCCAGGAGAGAGGGCTTGGAGGGGAACCAGCCCCGTGTTTCGAGCCGGTGCGACTCGGGCCAGTAATACGCCGCCGCCGACATACTCGCCGATCCGCCGAGGTCGATCCCGATGACGCACGGGCCGGAGCGCGGCGGAAGGTCGGCCACCTCGCACTGTAGCCACTCATCCACCGTCAGCAGCGTGTCGCGATCCTCGGCCGCGACACGTTCGTTTCGGTGATAGAGGCGATAGGACGTGAGGGTTGAGCCGCCGCGGGCGATGGCGCGCCGGGCCTGCGCCTCCAGCCATTCGAGGCTCGCACCAATGCCACCCTTGGCGCCGGGGTTGGCGATGAGGAGGCTTTCGCGGTCGTCTGCAGGAAGGGCCGGAGCGGGTCTGTGCTCCTGAACGAATACGCCGTTTTGTGGTTCATCCAGCCAGCGACTGAACGGGTGCGCGTCGTCGCTCGCCGAGGTGCTGATGATCAGCGCCCGGCCGTTCCTCTTGCCCAGGCCGGTCAGCAGCGCGTGCTCCAGCGCGTCGCCCTTGTCGAGCGCCCAATGGCCGCGCTCGTCCATCAACACGAAGGTCGGCGACGTGCCGAGGGCTGACTTGCCGTCCGCAGCCAGCACACGAATCTCATGTTCGTTGTCGAGGGTGACCGACAGGATCGGGGACCGGCGGAACTGGAGCCGGGCGCGCAGCTCATCCGGCAGCGAGCGGGCAAGGCCCTCGATGTACGTCCAGGCGATGCGCCCCTGATCCCTCGTTCGCGCCGCCACCAGGATTTCGCGCCGGGGCTGAGTATCCCACACACCGAGTAGAGCACCGAGGGCGAGGCCGGCCGACAGTGCGGTTTTGCCGTTACCGCGGCCGACACTGAGGCAGGCGATGTTCACGTCATCGGAGAGCGCACCCTTGATGAAGGACTTCTGGAACGGCGCCAGCTTCAACGGCCGGCCCGCCATGGGCCCCTCGGGGATCTCCAACGAGGTCAAGAAGCGGGTTGCGAGGGTGGCCGACTTCATTTGCGGGACACCTTGAGCGCGTTGGCCCTCACGATCCGGGGCCATTGTTCGATGGCACCACGGGCGAATGCTGCCGGCTCACGCGGTCCCTTCTGACCGGTCCCGAACTCCACGTGCGCGGCATACTTCGCGGTCCACTCCGCCGTCAGCGTCTGCCCCGCCTTCATCAGCAGCGCCGCTACCGAAGCCTCGCTCCCCGTCGCGCGCACCGTGCCGTCAATCTTCACGCGTAGGCTCCGGCGCAACTGACCGGAGTCGACAGGCATCCGACCACCAGCAGCGCGAGGGCGTTGAGCCTCGGCGACGACGTCGTGTGCCGACCGGGCGACCACCTCGTCCAGGCGGCGTTCGGCCTTGGCGATCCAGTCATCAACCGCCTTGGAGAAGGAGTCCCTGGCCATCAGCGGGCCCCTGAACCGAGGAGGTAGCGAGAAAGAAAGACCCACACCGCGAGCCCTCCCGTCGTCACAACTTTGGGTATTGGGACCAGATATGCACACAGTGCGCTCATCGGCGGGCCTGCACGGTGAACGTCGCCCCAGCGGGGTCAGCACTGACGTCGATGATGGCGTAGGTCAGCCCATCCAGGGTGATGGTGTCGGCGGTCGTCGGGACGATGCCGATGGACAGCGCCAGGACGACAATCTTGCTGTCACTCTGCAGGACCAGCGTGCCGTCCACCTCGCCCTGCATCCATGCGTCACGCCAGCCACGGCATGGATAATCCACGTCCTCGGTCGTCGGGTTCCACGGGTCGCCACCAGTCGTCACCGTGCGCGTGACCACGATGTCATACGGCACGCCCTCGGCCTCAAGGGCGGCGGTGAGTTCGCTCGCGAGTGGGCCGAGAAGGATGGACACAAGCTGCCTCTATACTGGTATCCCGGTTGTACATCAGTGCAGGCGTGTGCGCAATCAAGGGTGGCCCTTTCCACAACCTTGGGGGCCAGCGGCAAATTTTGTTTTCGAGGGTGACTGAGCCCGTCCAAGGGACCATTGCCTGCCTTCAGACGTGCTGTCAGCTAGGCTCCACTACGTGGTAAGATAAGGATGTCATGGTTTTTATGACGGGTGGCAGGCTCAAATGGCCCGATCCGTCATGGTTTCTATGTCGGCGTGTCATGATTTCTATGACAGGCAGAGCGTATCCGTCATGGTTTCTACGACAGGGGCGTCATGATTTCTATGACAGGTTCTAAATTTTGGGGTTGAGCTTCACCACGTTACCCGTCGCCTTGCGGCCGTTGCGCCCCTTGGGGTTGTTGGCGTTCGTCCGGTGTACGGGATAGTCAGCACCGGGCCTCCAGTTGCGGTAGAGCTTGCGGCCGTCCTGCTTGTCGCTCGCGGGCAACTTCAACTCGGTGATCTCATAGGCAGGTGAACAGGCAGCACCGTCTATACCGAGGCGAGCGTGCTCCGTCTGGACGATGAAGCCTTTGGCCTGGAGGTCATGAAAGGCGCGCGCTGCCGTGTCGGGCGTCACGCCAATCCGATCGGCAGCCTGCCGGGTGGAGAGGCGGATCTTGCCGTTGTTGTTCGCCTGTGCCCCGCGCCACTCCAATTTGAGCCATGGGTAGAGAGCCTGCGCGGTCGGAGAAAGAGCCCGCCAAGCGGGCTCCTCCATTGTGTGTCGGATCATCTTGGTGAAGTGATCCTCGCCATGGCCCTTGCTGCGGCCTCCCCGCTTCATTTGACCGCCCTCGCAGCCCTAGCGAGGGTGATGGCCTGACACGCCTCCGATACCGTCAGGCCGAACGTCTGCCGCAGCCATGGCACCGCTGGCTTGGGCGTCGGTGATGTCATGACCAGCGCCTCGGCAGCGGCATGGACTTGCGCCGAGGGGACGACGGCGTTACCGTCGCCCTCACGACAACATTGCAGTGCATCTTCGATCCGGCGCCGCTCACCCCCAATGGCGGTCGCCGGGTTTTCTTTGTCGGGCTTCACCCTATCGCTCCTCCCACAGGTCGTCGATGCAGACGAAGTGGAAGCCCTCACGCCGCAGCTCGGACGCTGCGGCTCTCGCACCGGCCCGTGCTTCACGCAGGGTCGGGAACTCGGCGTAGATCAGCGAGTGATCGTCGAGCACCACCCAGGTGCCCGTACCCTTCAGCTTGCCGACCGTGATGTTGATGAGTGCGGTCCCCAGGTCCAAGGCGCTCATTCCTTGGCCACCTTCTGAGCCTCGTGGTAATCGTTCAGCAGCACCTTGAAGGCGGCCGCGAACTCCCGAAGGTCTGTGCTGGCGCGCAGCAACGGGTCCAATTCGTAGCCGTCGAGCGCGTCGCCGGCGATCGACTCCGCCCCGGCAGTGTAGAAGCGGATCCGGTCTTCAAGCCGGCAGTACTCATCGCAGATGTCGCGCAGGGCGAGGTCGTGGTCCTTAGCCATCACTTGCCCCCCCTCTTCGCGAGGCGATCGGACATCCACTTGTCGTGCTCGGCGGGGTCGACCAAGCGCCCATTTAGCAGCGCGCCGACACATCGGACATTAGACACCGAGATCGTCTCCACCTCGTCGTCTGTGCCGTCGTCGTCCTCATCCTCATCCGTCTCGGAGCCGGCCGCGGTGATCGCGCGGTGCAACACCTTCACGTCGATGGTGCGCTCAACCTGAGACCACCACGCCTCGGTCTGGCGGTTCGTCACCTCGATCATGGCATTGACGATCACGTCGGTCGGGATGCCGGGGAACGCCGTCTCGCAGGCCTTCCAGCCGTCGAGCCCCTGAGCTTCGGCGTCGGCGTAGACGGCGACCACCGCCGCCAGCACTTCCTCGCGGACGCCCATCACGCGGCCTCCCCGCGCGCTGCGAGGCGAGACGCAACCCATTGTTCGATTTCCGAGACGACGAAGCTCTTACGGCCGGGAATGATCTCGACGGGGCGCGGAAATTCCGGGCGCTTCATCAGGTCGTAAAAGCTTGTACGGCCGATGCCGATCATCTTGTGCGCATCTTTCAGCTGCACCGTGATCGGACGCAAAGCGTTGTGGTCGATGTCCATGACTGCCCTTTCCATTCGTTGGACAGTCACGAACAATACACATCAGCCGAACCGTGGCATCAACTATCGGGGGCGATAATTCGCTCTAATTCTCGCCTGAGCAATGGCTCCCATTTGCGCCATATGTGATGGACCTTGTCGAAGGACATCCCGAATTTGTCCGCGACCTCCTGCTTCGCAGCCTCAAGCTTGCGCCGCTCTTGAGGTTGCCTGTTGTATGCGCCTGCGACCTCCACGCAGATGCGAAGCGATTGATCAACATCACCGCGGCGGCCCCTGCGCTGAGGCGTCTCCATTGCGCTAGCCAGCTCTATAGACAGGTCACCATCTACGGTGCCAGTTCTTAGGAGTAACGCAATAAGACTAAGCAACCTCTCTCTATCGCCTTCCTCAGTCGAAACGTGCAACAGTGATGACCATAGACGTTGAATCGAACGGCCTGAGTCGTCGCTAATTGCGTCTTCAAAAGCTTTGCGTAGGTGCGGGTCCATCTTCTGCAACTGTTCGCGGTGATGATCAGCTAACTTCATCATACCAGCCCGCAATATGTAGCCCAGTCATCCATCAACGCGCGCCGTCTCGCGAAGTGATCGGAACGGTTATAGGCTGCGGCCACCCGGTCCCCAGCCGCATGGGCCAGCGCCGCCTCACGCACCTCGATCGTCGCGTCGGTGCACTCTGTCACCCATGTGGAAAAGCAGGAACGGAAGCCATGAACGGTGAAGTTGTTTAGCTCCATGCGCTTGAGGACGGCGCCGAGCGTCATGTCGCTCATCGGCCGGTCCTTCTTCTGGCCGGGGAACACCAGCGCATCGGGTCCGCCCTTGGGCAGGGCTTCGAGGACGGCGAGAGCGGGGGGCGAGAGTGGAACCCGGTGCTCGCGCCCGGCTTTCATCCGATCGGCAGGGACGATCCACACCGCCTTGTCCAGATCGATCTCGGCCCAGGTCGCACCGCGGACCTCGCCACTCCGTGCTGCGGTCAAGATGGTGAAAGTGAGGGCGCGAGCTGCCGTCCCTCGGCGTTCGGCGAGCGTCTTCATGAGGGCCGGCACGTCGGGATAAGGCATGGCGCCGTGGTGGCCGCGCTTGAGCTTGCCGGCTGCGGGTAGGATCGCCGAGAGGTGGCCGCGCCAGAGGGCAGGGTTGATACCGTTCCGCCATCCTCGCGCACGGGCGAAGTCTAGAACGCGTTCGATCCGGCCCCTAACACGAGAGGCGGTCTCGGCCTTCGCCGTCCAGATCGGGGTGAGGCAGGCAAGCACGTCGTTGGTGTCGATCTCGGCGACGCTCTTGTCAGCCATCGGCTTGCAGTAGGTGTCGAGCGTGTTGCGCCACTGCTGGCGGTGCTTCGGGTTCTTCCACCCGGCCTCCATGCCGTCGATGAACTGCTCGGCCGCGTTGGCGAAGGTGGGGACAGTCGGTGCAGCCTCAGCCTTGGCGAACGGGTCTTCACCATCATCCATCGCGAGGCGGATGCGCGCTGCGGCCTTGCGTGCATCGGCGAGGGTTACCTTGGGGAAAGCCCCCAGGCCCTTCTCGCGCCGCCTGCCACCCTTGTTGGTAATGAACTTCCAGCCGCGCCACCCGCCCGGCTTCACGTGAAGATACAGCCCGCCGCCATCGGCGTGGCGCCCCTCGTCGAGGGCCTTCACCTGGGTCGCCGTGAGCCTTCCAGCCATCCCGCGTGCCTCATGTGCCTAACGGGGTGCCTAACGCGATCCCCGGATATGGGCACATAGTTGCGGACGCCGATGGACACCCGCAAGAGGCGAGGCCCAGGAACTCTGCGGGTTTTGGACGTGGGCGGACGTTACCGAATGCGTAGCTGGCGGAGCCGGAGGGATTCGAACCCTCGAAACGGGTTGACCCCGTTTAACGGTTTAGCAAACCGCCGGTTTCAGCCACTCACCCACGGCTCCGCACTGAAAACGCAAGCGTATACGCCGGCGGCGGCTTCGGATTGGCAAGGGCCGGACCGCTGGGGCGAACTTCGTTCTCAGGATGTCGGGTAACACACCCTGCCACACGCCGACAAGGGCGCAGCAGCGCCACGGCACCCGCCGCCCACACCGGCGAACGGCGCGGTCCGTCACGCCTTCACGCGGCGATGGTCAATGACGTCGGCCTCCGGCACAACCGCCTGAGGAACCTCGTATTTCAGGAGTTCCTCATAAAAGCCCGGCGCCTCCTCGCGGAAGAGGCCGCGCGTGATCCCCGAGACGAGCCGGGGCACGGCGGTCGTCATCGCGTTGATCGACGAGCCGGACGGGCCGAAGCTCATCGTCGCGGCGATGGCGAAAAGGTGAACGCGCGAGATCCACGGCGTCTCGCCCGGGTGCTTCTCCGCAAACGAGAAATCGTCGTTGAGATAGGGGTAGCGGCCGAGCCGCTCGTCGGCGTCCTCCACCGGCGGCTGGTAGCGGTCCGCCCAGCTGGCGATGTTGGAGCCGAACCGGGCGAACTCCGGGCGGGCGGCGTAGTCCATGTCGATGCCGGTGCCGGCGATGACGTAGTCGCCCTCCATGGTGCCGCGCGGCGTCTCGATGACGACGCGGTCGCCGTCGGCCCGGGCGGAGAGCCAGGGCGCGCCGACGTGGAGCTGGAAGGTGTCGTGGCGGGCGCAGCGGTCGTAGGTGTGCTGCGGGAAGCCCTCCCGCAGCGAGAGGACGTGCCGCATGATCTTCCAGCGCAACGCGTCGTCGAGGTCGGCAAGGTGACGCATGAAGCCGGCGAAGGTGATTGCGCGGTAGGGCTGGATCACCTGCACCTTGTCGCGCCGCGTGAAAAGATGGACGACCGCGCCCGCCTCCAGCGCCGTCGCCGCGTTGTCGAAGGCCGACGCGCCCGCGCCGAGGACGAACACGGTCTTGCCCTCCAGCGCGGCGAAGTCGATGTCCTCGCACGTGTGGGCGCGCAGGTGCGCCGGGAGCGCCTCGACGGCCGGCGGCAGGTGCCACGAGCCGCCGCTCTCCTGACCGGTCGCGAGCACGATCCGCCGCGTGTGGATGTCCCGCGTGGCGCCGGCCTCGCGCACGGTCGCACGCAGCAGCGGCCCCGCCTCGTCGATGCCGATCAGCTCGACGCCGTTGCGCACGCGGGCGCCGGTCATCCTGCGCACCCAGTCGAGATAGCCGGCCCATTCCTCCCGGCCGATGAGGTCGAGCGCCTGCCAGTGGTCCGCGCCGAAGCGGGCGGTGTGCCACGCCTCGTAGGTGAGGCTCGGCACCTCGAGGTCCGGGCCGGTATAGTCCTTCGGGCTGCGCAGGGTCGGCATGCGCGCGAAGGTGCGCCACGGCCCCTCGCGTCCGGCCTCGGCCATGTCGATGACGAGGACGTTGTCGACCTTGGCCCGCTTCAGCCCGAACGCGGTGGCGATGCCCCCCTGGCCCGCGCCGACGACGAGGACGTCGAGCGCCTCGGTGCCGTCAGGCGCGGTCTTCGGCGTCAGCCAGGGCTGGCGGGGGTGAGCGATGCGGGCGAGGTCGCGGCGGACCTCGTCTTCGAGCTGGGAGAGGGGATCGGTCACCATAGTCCAGGCAGCCACAACGAGAGTCCGGGGAAAGCGATGAGCAGCACCAGGCGAACCGTGTCCGAGACGCAGAAGCCGGCGACGCCCTTGTAGGTCTGGCCGAGGGGAACCTCCTTGGCGAGACCGTTGATGACGAAGAGGTTGAGCCCGAAGGGCGGCGATATCATGCCGACCTCGACGGCGACGAGCACCAGGATGCCGAACCACACCAGCACCTGCGTCGGGTCCATGCCGAGGTCGAGCGTCAGCATCACCGGAACGAACACCGGCAGGGTGAGGAGCACCATCGCGAGCGATTCCATCGCGCAGCCAAGCACCAGGTAGATCGCGACGATGGCGGCGACGATGGCGATCGGCGGCAGCGGCAGCGCGGCCACCTCGCGCGACAGCTCCTGCGGCATCTGCGACAGCGCCAGCGCCGCCGAGAAGAGCTCCGCACCGAGGAGGATGAGGAACACCATCGCGGTGATCTCGGCCGTGGAGCGCAGGGCGTCGAGGAAGTCGCGGAAGGTGAGTCCGCCGGACGCGACGGCGAGGACGCCGACCGCCGCCGCTCCCACGGCCGCGCCCTCGGTGGGGGAGAACCAGCCGAAGTTGATGCCGCACACCACGAGCAGGAAGACGCCGATCGCCGGCCAGACGCTGCGGGTGCGGGCGAGCCGCTCGCTCCAGCCGACCCGCTCTGCGCGCGGCGCGGCGCCGGGGGCGACGAGCGTATAGACCTGGATCACGAGGACATAGCCGAGCGCCGCGAGGACGCCCGGGACAGCGGCGGCGAAGAACAGGGCGCCGATCGATTGCTCGGTGTAGATCGCGTAGATCACCAGGATCACCGAGGGCGGGATCAGGATGCCGAGGGTGCCGCCGGCGGCGAGCGTGCCCGTCATCAGCGCGCCGGAGTAGCCGTTGGCGCGCATCTCCGGTTCGGCCACCTTCGTCATGGTCGCGACGGTGGCGAGCGAGGAGCCGCAGATCGCCCCGAACGCGGCGCAGCCGAGGATGGTCGCGACACCGAGGCCGCCGCGCCTGTGCCCGACGTAGGCGCGGGCGGCGCGGAACAGCGCCGCCGACATGCCCCCCTTGGTGGCGAGCTCGCCCATCAGCAGGAAGAACGGGATGACGCACAGCGTGTAGGAGGAGAAGCAGCTGAAGGTCAGCGACTTCAGCGTGTTGAGCATCGGCCACCAGCCGACGAGCGCGGCATAGCCGAGCCCGCCCACCAGCAGCATGGCGACCCCCACCGGCATGCGCAGCATGATGAGGATCACGGCGCCGGCAAACATGGCGACGCCGATATCGAAGGAACTCATTGGATCTCGTCGGTGGCGATCTGGTGGTCCGAGCGCGGCTTCAGCCCGAGCGCGGATTCGACGGCCGTCGCCAGGCACACGAGCGACCACAGAGCCATCGCGAGCGCGGCCGGCGCGTAGCCCCACCATTGCGGCAAGAGGAGGAACATCGAGGTGCGGCCCCGGTTGTAGGCGTCGATCCCGCCGACGATGAGCCGCCAGGCGAGCACCGCGACGACGAGCGCGAAGAGGGCGCTCATCAGCGCGTCGAGCCCGGCCTTGGCCTTGTCGGGAAAGCGGGCGGTGAAGAAGTCCACCACCACGTTCGCGCCGCGCATCTGGCACCAGGGCAGGAAGAAGGCGATGGCCACGCCCACCAGGAGCTCGACGATCTCGTTATGGCCGAGGATCGGGCTCCCGAGGCGTGCCGCCACCACCGCGACCACGGTCACGATGATGGCCGCCACGACGATGAGGCCGCCGACGATGGCGAAGGCTTCGGAGACGGCCGTCAACGTGCGCCGCATGGCCTACTGCCGGCCGTACTTCGCCGTGATCTCGAGGAGGGACGCGAGCAGCGCGTCGCCGTCGTAGCCGCGCGAGGTCATCTCGTCGGCCCACATCTGGTAGACGGGCTTCACCGTCTCCTTCCACTTGGCGAGCTCCTCGGGCGAGAGGGTGACGATCTCGTCGCCCGCCTCGACCGCGACGTCACGCGCCGGCTTGGTCTGGCTGTCCCAGACGACGCCCATCTTCTTGGCGTATTCGATGCCCGAGTTGTCGTCGATCACCTTCTTCAGGTCGTCGGGGAGCGCGTCGTAGGTCTCCTGGCGCATCAGCGTCATGAGCATCGTCTGGTAGAGCGGCGGCTCGGTGTGGCAGTCGGTGACCTCGGAGAACTTGTACGGCTTGGTGATCGCCCAGTTGATGAGCATGCCGTCCACCTGACCGCGTGCCAGCGCCTCGTAGACGCCCGGCAGCGCGATGCCGACGGGCGTGCCGCCGAGGGCCTTCACCGCCTCGCCGATGTACTTGCCGGAGACGCGGATCTGCTTGCCGGCGAGGTCGTCCATGGTCTCGACGCACGCGCCCGCCATGTGGAAGAGGGCGCCGTCCGTGGCGTGCACCTCGATGATCTTGATGCCCTCGAACTCCTTGGCGAGGTTCGCCTCGATGAACTCCATGGCAGCCGGGCTCATGGTGGCGGACTCGCCGGTGTTCATGAAGGGCAGCTCCAGCCCCTGCGTGCCGGTGAAGCGGCCGGGCGTGAAGCCGGCGACCGTCCAGATCATGTCGACGACGCCGTCCTCGAGCTGCTGGACGAGGTCGGCGGCCGAGCCGCCGAGCTGCATCGCGGGGTAGACCTGGACGTCGATGCGGCCGTTCGAATCGGCCTCCACGGCCTCCGCCCAGCGGTCGAGGTGCTCGGTGTGGTCGAGCGATGTGGGCGACGAGAACGAGTGCAGGCGGATCGTCACCTCCTGCGCCAGGGCGGGGGCGGACAGGACAGCGAGCGCCGAGGCGAGAAGAACGGCTTTGCGCATGGGATCTCCAGACAATTGCGAGATCCCACTAGCAATTGGTATGCCATTTCCCGCCGTGCCCGGACGGCGGGCCGACGCCTAGGCTACGTCGCCGACGACGGCGGGGCCGAAGGTCTTCCACCAGTCGAGGTACGCCCTGGCCGAGTCTTCGCAGCCGGAATTCCTCGCCGGAGGCAGGTCGGCGAGCATCCGCTCGATGCGCATCGGGGCACGGTCGCCGCTGTCCTTGACCGGCACGGTGGGCGTCTCGCCGGGCCCGGCCATCGAGGCCTCGGTGCCGGTCAGACCGGCGACGATCTTGGCCCAGTCGAGCACCGTCCAGCGATCGCCGGTGGAGATGTTGTAGACCGGGTACTGCGGCGCCTCGACGGCCAGCAGACCGGCGATGGCCGTGCCGACGTCGGGCGCATAGATCCAGTCGCGGACGGCGGCGCGGTTCAGGATCAGCGGTTCCCCGCGGGAGACCGCCTGCATGATGCGGAAGTGGGGGCTCAGCGTGTCGCGCACGCCGGTGTCGCGCTCCCACGGGCCGAACACGGCGGAAAGGCGCACGACGCGCACGTCCACCTTCCACAGCGTCCCAAGCCGCCGGGCGATCCGCTCCGAGGCGAACTTGGTGATGGAGTAGAGGCCGACCGGATCGCAGGGCGTATCCTCGTCGAGGTCGTCGTGGATGAAGCCGGCGTCGCCGTAGGCCGCGCCGGACGACAGGATCACGACGCGCTTCATGCCCTCGTCGCGCGCCGCCTCGAGGGCGGGGACGAGCGAGCCGTTGTTGACGGCGAGGATGAGGCCCGGGTCGGTCGTCTCGCGGTCCGGCCCGGCGGTGATCGCGGCGCCGTGGACGAGGGTGTCGCAGCCCTTGGCGGCGGCGTGCACGGCGGCGGCGTCGGTTGCGTCGCCCTGGACGACGGTGAGGAGGCCGCCGGCGGCGTGGTGCTCGACGAAGGCGGGGGGCGGCGCGCTGCGGTCGAACAGGACGACGGATTGGCCGGACGCCATGAGCGCCTCGGCAATGTTGAGGCCGACGAAGCCGGCCCCGCCGAGAATGAGGGTGGTCAAGAGGTGGAATTCCAAACCTGGGACATGTCGGCGGGACCATCCGCACCCGGCGGGTGGAGGTCAACTCCGAATGACGCCGCGCCGCCGGCCGGCGCGGCCATCCCGTCGGTGGCGGCGGCGCTGCGCGGCGTCGCGTGCCGGGCGATCAGCCCGGCAGCCAGAGCGCGATGCCGGGGATCGCGATCAGGAGCCCGGCCATCGCCAGCATCACCAGGACGTAGGGGAAGGCGCCGATCATGACCTCCGACAGCCGCCCGGACTTGCGGGCCCCCTGGACGACGTAAAGGTTCAGGCCGACCGGCGGGGTGATGAGCGCCATCTCGATCAGCAGCACGAGGAGAATCCCGAACCACACCTTGTCGTAGTCGAGCGCCGTGACGATGGGCACGACGATCGGGATCGTCGCCACCATCAGCGACAGCGTCTCGATGAAGAAGCCGAGGACGATGTACATGACGACGATGACGAGCAGCGTCTCGAGCGGCCCGAGGTCGAGCCCGGTCAGCATCGATTGAAGCTGCCGGCCGAGCCCGGCCGAGGCGAGGCAGTAGTTCAGGAACGAGGCGGCGGCGATCACGAAGACGATCATCGCCGTTACCTTGACCGTCCCGCGCAGGGCGTCCGCGACCCAGCTCCAGCGGATGCCGGACTGGAACGCGGCGATGACGAAGGCCATCGCCACGCCGAGCGCCGCCGACTCGGTCGGTGTCGCCCACCCGGCATAGATCGACCCGACCACGACCGCGAAGAGGATGGCGATGGGGACGAGCGCCGTCAGCCCGCCGATGCGCTCGCTCCACGTGGCGTCCCGCGACGGCCCGCCGAGCTCCGGACGGAGGCGGCACACGACGGCGGTGAGAGCGATGAAGCCCAGCGCCAGGAGGATCCCCGGGACGAGACCGGCGAGGAAGAGGCGGGGGATCGAGGTCTCGGTCAGGAAGCCGTAGACGATGAGGTTGATGGACGGCGGGATCATGATCCCCAGCGTGCCGCCCGCGGCGATCGACCCCGCGAAGAGGCGCGGGTCGTAGCCCAGCCGGTCCGCCTGCGGCATCGCGACGGTGGCGACCGTGGCAGCCGTCGCGACCGACGATCCCGAGGTCGCCGAGAACATCGTCGCGGTGCCGATGTTGGCGTGGATGAGCCCGCCCGGCAGCCAGGAGAGCCAGGCGTCGAGGGAGCGGTAGGTGCGCTCCGCGACGCCCGCCTGCACGAGGATCTCGCCGAGGAGGACGAAGAACGGGATCGCGATGAGGAGCGAGGAGTTCATCGACGACCAGACCACCTGGCCGAGCCCCCGGATCAGCGGGAAGGCCGACCCGAAGACGTCGATCCCGATCCCGAGGACGAAGAGGACCACGCCGACCGGCAGCGAGAGCGCCAGGAGCGCGAAGAGCGACCCGGTCATGATGCCGATCATGCCACGTCCTCCGCTTCGGAGAGGAGGCCCACCGCGCTTTCGGCTTCGGCGAGGCGCCCGCGGGCGACGAGGATCGCGGCCGCGACCAGCATGAAGAGCGCGCAGAGGGTGAACCAGACCCACCCGGCGAGCCAGATCGACTGCGGGATCCACAGCGGCACCTCGAGCGCCGTGTTGGAGCGGCTCGAACGGGCGATGGTCTTGGCCAGCACGCTCCAGCCGTGGACCGAGACGAGCCCGGCGACCACCGCCAGCGAGGCCATGGAGAGGAGGTCGAGCGCCGCGCGGCCGAGGCTGGGGAGGCGGCGCTGCAGGATGTCGATGCGCACGTGGGCCCGTTCCAGCAGCGCGTAGGCGAAGCCGCAGGAGGCGACGCCGGCCATAACGTAGCCCGAGATCTCGTCGGTGCCGCCGAGCATGCCGGCGGTCGCCTCGCGCAGGACGATCTCGAGGAGGATGAGCCCGGCGGTGACGAGGAGCGCCAGACCGAGGATGACGGCGATGGCGCGGTTCACCCGGGCGAGGAGGGCGACGGCGCGCACGACGCCGTCACCCGGGGTGGTGGTGGAGACCGTCTCCACGGCCAGTTTACTCGCCGATCGTGACGCCGACGGCCTTGCCGACGGTCTCGTTCCAGCGGGCGACGGCGTCCGGGCCGGCGCGCTCGGCCCAGTCGGGCAGGACGACGGTCTTGAGGACGTCCTCGGCCGTGGCGACGTCCTCGGCGCTCGGCTCCACGAGGGTCATCGAGGCCGGCTCGCCGAGCGGGCACTCGCCGCTGCCGGTGAGGCAGGCGATGTCGCCCTCGAGCGCGGCGGCGGCCGCGTCCCATGCCGGGGTTTCGAGCTCCGACTTGGCCTTGGAGGCGATGAGCTCCTGCGTTGCCGCCGGCAACTCGTTCCACTTGTCGAGGTTCATCGCCGAGATGACCGGGTCCCAGCCGCCGAGCGGCAGGGTCATCAGGTGGTCGGCCGACTCCCACCAGCCGGCGGAGTAGCCCGAGCCGGAGCCGGTGATCGCGCAGTCGACGACGCCGCGCTCCAGCGCGCCCGGGACTTCGCCGAACGCGATGTTGACGCCCTCGGCACCGAGCGCATCGAGGAACTTCGTCGTCATGCGGCCCGAGCCGCGGACCTTCTTGCCCTTGAGGTCGGCGAGGCTCTTCACCTCGCCCTTGCAGAAGACGACCTGCGGCGGATAGGGCGCGATGGTCAGCAGCTTGGCGTTGAAGCGGTCCTCGACGACGTCGGCGACCATCGGCCAGGCGGCCTCGACCATCTTGTGGGCATCCGCCACCGAGGTCGCGAGGAGCGGCACGTCGAGGCCCTCGAGCTCCGGCGCATCGCCGACGATGTAGTCCGCCACGGTGGTGCCGACGTCGAACACGCCGTCGCCGAGCAGGCGGTAGACGTCGCCGCCGGCGACGCCCATCTGGTCGAAGGTGGTCAGCTCGACGGTGATGGCGTCGGCGGACGCCTCGGGCAGAGCCTCGGTCCAGAACGGCTTCTCGTAGTTCTTGTGGAGCGGCAGGCTCGACCAGGAGCCGACCACGGCGAGCGTCACAGGCTCGATCTCCTGGGCCAGCGCCGGGACGCTGGCGAGGGTCGTCGCGGCGAGAAGGGCCACGGCTAGACGTCGGGACTTGTGCATCGGAAGGCTCCTCACGTGGTGGATCGCGGCACGCGGCGGGAGGCGCGTGTGGGGAAGGTGGTCAGCCCCTCTGCAAGCAAGTCCGTGACCAGCATGAAGCCGGGGGCGTGGGTGATCGCGAACGGCACCTTCGCGGCCTGCAGCGCGCGCTGGGGCGTCACGCCGCAAGCCCACCAGACGAGCACGTCGCCGGCCTCGATGACCGGCGGGTCGCCGAAGTCGGGCTTCATCACGTCGGCGATGCCGAGGGCGGCGGGGTCGCCGATGTGGACCGGCGCTCCGTGGGCGAGCGGCTGCCGGTCGGACAGGACGATCGCGCGGATCGCGGCGTCCGGCGGCATGGCGCGCATGGAGACGACCATCGGGCCCTGGAAACGGCCCGCCGGCTCGGTCGGCCGGCCGGTTACGTACATCGGCACGTTCCGCCCCGCCTCGACGTGGCGCACGGGCAGTCCCTCGGCGATCAGCGCGTCCTCGAACGAGAACGAGCAGCCGATGGCGAAGCCGACGAGGTCGCCCTGCCAGAGGTCGGCGATGTCGGTCGGCTCGTCGTCCAGCTCGCCGTGGCGCCAGACGCGGTAGCGCGGCACGTCGGTGCGAAGGTCGAGGTCGTCGGCGAGCATCGGCAGGTGGGGCGATCCCGGGTCGGTCACGCCGACCAGCGGGCAGGGTTTGGAGTTGCGCACCGCGAAGGCCAGGAACTCGTCGGCGGCGTCCTTGGGGAGGATGACGAGGTTGGCCTGGAGGGCGCCGGGGCATTGACCGGCGGTCTGCTCGGCGAAGTCGCCGGTGCGGCTCGCGCGGCGAAGGTCCGCCGGGTGGGCGTACACCAGCCGGTGCGGCTCGGAGGTGGGCTCATTCGCAGCGACATTCATAAGAAATATTTGTCTCCCAAAAAATGATGCTGTCAACTGATGAATTGGAGCCTCAAATGATCTCCTGTAGTGATCATTTGTGGCCGTGAAGACGGTCGATCACGGCGTCGACGGCCGCGCCGAGGCTCTTCATCCGGCAGATCGTGAAGTCGAGCGCGGAGGGGACGAGCTCCGCGGCGACGGGGACGGGGACGATGCGGCCCTGCTCGACGTCGCCGGCGACCATCTCCACCGGCAGGGTGCCGATCCCGGTGCCGTCGGCCACCAGTGAGAGCACCGTCGCAAGGGAGGCGCTGCCGTGGAGGATGGGCGGCTCGATCTCCGGCCGGGCGAACAGCCGCTCCACCTCGCGGTAGGGGAGCGTGCCGCGCGAGAAGGTGACGATCGGCCACCGCGCGAGCGTCGCGACGGTGAGCGGCGCGTCGCCGAGGTCGAGGGCGGGCGAGGCGTACCAGCCGAGCTCGGAACGGGAGATCGGCCCGCCGACCGCACCGGGCGGGACGGACTGGCGCAGGAGCACCGCGAGGTCGATCTCGTCGTCCGCCAGCATCGCCGAGAGGCGCTGGGAGACTTCGACCGACAGTTCGATCCGCAGCGCCGGTGCCGCCTCGCGCAGCGCGCGGACGATGGCGGGGAGGCGCGTGTGGACGATCGTCTCGGCGACGCCGAGGCGCAGCGTGCCGGCCGCCGAGGCGCCGGTGATCCCCTCGACGATCTGGTCGCGCAGCGCGATGAGGCGCTCGCCTTCCTCCAGCACGCGGCGGCCGACGAGCGTCAGGCTCGCCTGGCGGCGGGAGCGGTCGAAGAGCTGCACGCCGAGCCGCCGCTCCAGCGCCGCGATGCGGTTGGAGACCGCCGATTGCGACAGGCCCATCGTGTCGGCGGCGGCGCGGAAGCCCCCGGCTTTGACGATCTCGCGGAGCATCTCGGCATCACGCAGGTCGAACATGGGCTGGTCCTCGGCTGGATCGGTCGCCCGGTGGGCACGGTCGCATCGGATCAGTCAACGGCCGGAGGCGCCGTTCGGCGACGGAACTGTGAATCAACCCTTGCGAACTGTTTGTGGCGTCCTGGCGGCGGGGGCGCAAAGGGTACGATGCCGACCGCACGTTGATTCGACCGGCGTCTGCGACGTCGCGGCCCGGTCTGGACGCAACCTCGGTTGGCGCGGCCCGGGTTGGCGCGATGGGAGCTGGCGCGATGAATGACCTTCTGGCCTCGATCCGCAGGATCCTCGCCGAGGACGGTCCCGGCGCAGAGCCCGTCGTGCCCGCCGGTCCGCGCGCGGCCGGCGCGACCTGGCACGCCCGGCGCGAGCCGATGCCGCACAGCGTCGAGCGGTCGATCCGCTCCGCATTCGCGGACGCGAGCTGGTCGGATGCGGCGCCCGTCCACGAAGCCGCGGAGGCAGGCGCGGAGCCGGTCGGCCTTTCCCACGAGGACCGGGTGGCGACCGACCGGACCCGCACCGCGCTCCTCGCCGCCATCGACGGCTGCGTCGCGGGCGGCCCCGCAGCGCCGCCCGCCCGCGCGCCGGCAGGACTGCCGGCGCATGGTGGGGCGCGCGCGGGGATCGGCATTGCCTCGACTTTTGCCGGCCTCCCGGGGCGGGAGCACCCGCAGCTGCCGTCTGCGTCCGGCCCCCGGTTCGCGACGCTCGCCTGCGGCGACGGCCCGCCGTCGGACGACCCGGCGAATATCCGGCGCCCTGATTCCGGTCCGCCAGCCGTCGATGGACGAGCCGGCCCCGCCGGCGGGGCCCCTGCGGAGCCGTTTGCCGACGGGACGGACGGTCCGGTCTACCAGTCCCTCGCGCCGACAGGCTCCGGCGAGGCCGACGGACCGCCGGAAGGGGCAGCCCGGCGTCGCGACGCGGTGGCGCCTCCGGGCCGGTCCGCCGACTCCGGCGCGCCGGTACGGAGCGGCGCGCCCGCCGGACCGGTGGACGGTCGGAGCAATGCGGAAACTCCGTCGGCGCCGCCGGCGGCCTCCACGGTGGTGGACCTCGCGGCCTTCCGCCCGACGGACAAGTCAGGGCAGCACCGGCAACCGCCTGCGGACGTCTCGGCCGGTTCCCCCGACCCGATCGAGGCGACGTCGGCGAAGACCGCCGTCCCCGTCGTTGCACTGGAGCCGGAAGCCGGCCGGCCCCCGTTGTCCGGCGCCGACGGCGACGCGGATCGCGCCGACGGCGCCCGGTTGCCGCAGGGCACGCCCCGATCCCGGGACACGGTGCCCGGCACCGCTCTACCCTCCCGCGCGTCGTCCCCCGGCGAGGTGGACGATTGGCCCGGCTACCCCCTGCCGCCGTCGCCCGGGTCTGGCCCGCGGGACACGCGGGCGCGGCATCCCGTGGAGGAGGCCCGCGACCGGGACGTCGCGGAGAGCAACCCTCCCAAGGACGGCTCCGGCGGGGTGGCGACGCCGCGTCGCGCCTGGTCCGAGGGCGTCGCGGAGCGCCGGCGGCGGCTTCGCGAGTGGGACGACGATGCGCTCCTGCGCGAGGACGAGGACGCAGGCTTCCCCGCCGAGGAGCGGGAGGGCGCGTTCCGGGAGGACGATCTGGTCGGCCGGACCACCCGGCGGGCCGCCCGGGCCGCGTTCGACGAGCTCGCACGGACCGTCCATCAGGGTGCGGCGGGGCGCGGCACCAGCGTCGAGGACCTCGCCCGGGAGGCGATGCGGCCACTGCTGCGCGAATGGATCGACGCCAACCTCAGGACCATCGTCGAACGTCTGGTGCGCGAGGAGATCGAGCGGTTGACCGGACGCCGCTGATCCGGCCATCAGCGGTCCCGTTCGGCGACAATTTGCCGGACGGTTGCAGTCGATACAATCTTGCATTCAGGCCGTGTGGCCATCACTAAGGCGCAATGGTGCTCTGGATCGTGTTCGCCGTATTGGCGCTCTTGACGCTCGCCTTGGTATGTCGACCGCTTCTGGCGAGCGGCGAGCCGGCCGTCGGCGGATCGGACGAGGTCGTCTACGCCGCGCAGCTCGAGGAGATCGAGACCGACCGCGCCAACGGCACCATCGGCGAGGAGGAGGCCAAGGCTGCCCGCACGGAGGTTGCCCGCCGCCTGCTGCGCGCCCACCGCGAGGCGGGCGAGGCCGCAGCCATCGGCCGGCGCCGCTGGGTCGTCGCCGCGATCCTCGTCGTGCTGATCCCCGCCGTTACGGTGGCCGGCTACCTGACGCTCGGCATGCCCGGCTACGGCGACCGACCCCTCGCGGAACGCCAGCAGACCAGCGGGACCGACGTTGCCGAGCTACTCTCCCAGGCCGAGGCGCGCCTCGCCGCCCATCCGGAGGAGGGGGAGGGCTGGGCGGCCATCGCGCCGATGTACCTGCGCCTCACCCGCTTCGCCGACGCGGCCGAGGCCTATCGCCGCGCCATCGACCTTCTGGGCGAGGACGCGCGGCTCCTGACCGGGCGCGGCCAGGCGCTGATGTTCGCCGGCGGCGGCACCGTGCCGGACGAGGCGGTCGCGCTGTTCGAGCGGGCGTCGGCGCTGGAACCCGAGGCGGTGGCGCCGCGCGTCTTCCTCGCGGTCGCCGACCGCCAGCGCGGCGACCTCGGCGCCGCCGCGAAGCGCTGGGCCAGTCTCCTCGAATCGAGTGACGGGACCGAGAACTGGCTCCCGCTCGCCCGTTCCGAAATCGCCGCCCTGCAGCAGACCGACGCCGCCGCGGGCGGCACGGCGGCCGCCGCGCTCGCGGCCCAACCGGGGGCCGGACCCCGCATACCCGCCGCGCAGCAGGGGGGGCCGAACCCGTCGTCGTCCGCCGCGGCCGCCATCGCCGCGCTGCCGGCCGAGCAGCGCGCGGCGCAGATCGAGGGCATGGTCGAGGGCCTCGCCGCCCGGCTCGAGGCCGACGGCGGCAGCGTCGACGAGTGGGTGCGTCTCGTGCGTTCCTACCGCGTCCTCGGCCGGGACGAGGACGCCGCGGCGGCCAGGACGAAGGCCCTCGCCGCGCTCGACGAGACGGACCGGGCCGCCTTCACGCAAGCCGTCGGCCCTGCGACGGACGGGCGCTAACGTCCTGCTTTGATCCAGGTCGCCGCGCCCATAAGCTGTCTGCGCATAATGGGCCGGCACGCACCGGGCGCGGCCGACCGCCGAGCCCGCCGCACGCAGAAGCACGGCACGCAGAACAGGACCGGGTGGAGACACGACGTTGCGACGAGTAGGGCGTAGAGCAGCATTCGAAACCGATCGGGCCGCGACGGGCGCGGCCATGGCGGCATCGCCGCACCCGGAGGGCGGCCGATGACCCGGCGCGGACGCAAGGCGCGCCGTCTCGCCCTCGTCGGCGTCGCGGGGCTCGCGATCGCGGCTGCGGCGGCGCTCGTCCTCTACGGCCTCGGCGACAGGATCACCTACGCGGCGACACCCACGGAGCTGAAGCAGTCCGTCCACCCAGCCGGCGCGCGGGTCCGCCTCGGCGGCCTCGTCGAGGAAGGCTCGGTCCAGCGGGGCAGCGACGGCGAGGTCGTCTTCGCCGTCACCGACACGGTGAACCACGTCCCCGTCGCCTACACCGGGATCCTCCCGGACCTCTTCCGCGAGGGGCAGGGCGTCGTCACCGAAGGGGTCATGGACCCGTCGGGCACGCTGAAGGCCGACACCGTGCTCGCCCGCCACGACGAGAACTACATGCCGAAGGAGGTCGTCGACTCGCTGAAGGCGCAGGGGCGCTGGAAGGAGGGCGAGGAGGCGCGCACCGGCATGCAGGGCCTCGCCAAGACGGCGACCGAGAATCCCGACCAGACGATCCCCAAGGAGTGACGCCGCGATGCTGAACGAGGTCGGACATTTCGCACTCGTCCTTGCGCTTGCCGTGGCGCTCGTCCAGTCGGTGCTGCCGATCGTCGGCGCACGGACCGGCGACGCGCGGCTGATGGCGACGGCGGCTCCGTCGGCCGGAGCGGTCTTCGCCCTCGTCGGCTTCGCCTTCGTGGCGCTGGCCGCGGCCTACGTGCGCTCCGACTTCTCGCTGGTGAACGTCTACGAGAACTCGCACTCCGCCAAGCCGCTGGTCTACAAGATCGCCGGCGTGTGGGGGAACCACGAGGGCTCGATGATGCTCTGGATCCTCGTCCTCACGCTGTTCGGGCTGATGGCGGCGACGCTCGGACGCAACATGGCGCTGTCGCTGCGCGCCTGCGTGGTCTCGGTGCAGGGGTGGGTCTCGGTCGCCTTCCTGTCGTTCATTCTCGCCACGTCCAACCCGTTCGAGCGGCTGTTCCCGGCTCCGTTCGAGGGGCGTGACCTCAACCCGCTGCTGCAGGACATCGGCCTCGCGATCCATCCGCCGCTCCTCTACGTCGGCTATGTCGGCTTCTCGATCGTCTTCGCATTCGCCGTTGCCGCGCTGATCGAGGGGCGGATCGACGCCGCGTGGGCGCGCTGGGTTCGCCCCTGGGTGCTGCTGTCGTGGATCTTCCTGACGCTCGGCATCGCCATGGGCTCCTACTGGGCCTACTACGAGCTTGGCTGGGGCGGCTGGTGGTTCTGGGACCCCGTCGAGAACGCCTCGTTCATGCCCTGGCTCGCCGGCACCGCGCTCCTCCACTCGGCGGCGGTGATGGAGAAGCGCGACGCCTTGAAGGTGTGGACGGTGCTCCTCGCCATCATCACCTTCTCTCTGTCGCTCCTCGGTACCTTCCTGGTCCGCTCGGGGGTGCTGACGTCGGTGCATGCCTTCGCGTCCGACCCGACGCGCGGCCTCTTCATCCTCCTGATCCTGGCGACCTTCATCGGCGGGGCGTTCCTGCTGTTCGCGCTGCGGGCTGGGACGCTGAAGGCCGGCGGGGCGTTCGCGCCGATGAGCCGCGAGGGCGCGCTCGTCTTCAACAACGTGTTCCTGACGACCGCCTGCGCGACGGTGCTCGTCGGCACGCTCTACCCTCTGGTGCTGGAGACGGTGACGGGCGAGAAGATCTCCGTCGGCCCGCCCTACTTCAACCTCACCTTCATCCCGCTGATGGTGCCGCTCTTCGTGGTGCTGCCGTTCGGGCCGCTCCTCGCCTGGAAGCGGGGCGACGCGGCGGCGGCGGCGCAGCGGCTGATCCCCGCGGCGGCGATCGCCGTGGTCGGCGCCGCGATCTCGGCCTGGCTCGCGGGGGAGGAGACGGCGCTGACGGCGGCCTTCGGCGTCGCACTCGGCCTCTATCTCATCGTCGGCAGCGTCGCCGAGCTCTGGCTGCGCACGGGCCGGCAGTCGCTGGGCTCGCGCCTCTCCCGCCTGACGCGCCTGCCGCGGTCGACGTGGGGCGCGGCGCTGGGGCACCTCGGCATCGGCGTCACCGTCCTCGGCATCGCCGCCCTGTCGGCGTTCGAGACGGAGGTGATTCGCGACATGGGTCCCGGCGACACCGCCTCGGTGGCGGGCTACGAGCTGCGCTTCGTCGGTTCGGAGCGGGTCGAGGGGCCGAACTATACCGACAGCGTCGCCGTGTTCGACGTGCGGCGGGGAGGGCGCACGGTGAGCATCCTCAAGCCGGCCAAGCGCTTCTACCCGGCGCGCAACATGCCCACCACGGAGGCGGCGATCAAAACCATCGGTGCCTCGCAGCTCTATGTGACGCTGGGGGATGTGGCCGACGGCAAGGTCGTCGTGCGCATGTTCTACAAGCCGATGGTGCTGCTGATCTGGATCGGCGGCCTGATCGCGGCGGCGGGCGGCGCCCTGTCGCTGGCCGACCGCAAGCTGCGCATCGGGCTCCCGGCTCCGGCGCGACGCCGCGAGACCGAGCCGGCAGGGGCAGGGGCATGACGGCGAGGTGGCTCGCGGCATTCGCGGTCGTCCTCGCGCTCGCGGGGCCGGCGCTCGCGGTCAATCCGGACGAGGAGCTCGCCGACCCCGCGCTCGAGGCGCGGGCGCGCGAGCTCTCCAAGGAGCTCCGCTGCGTCGTCTGCCAGAACCAGACCATCGACGACTCGGATGCGGGCATCGCCAAGGATCTCCGCCTCCTGGTGCGTGAGCGCATCGTCGCCGGCGACACCGACGACGAGGTGATGAGCTACCTCACCGACCGCTACGGCGACTTCGTGCGCCTCCGCCCGCCGTTCAACGCGGAGACGTTCGCGCTGTGGGCGATGCCGGTCCTGGTGCTGCTGGCGGCGCTCGCGGCAGCGGTCACCTACCTGCGCCGGCGCCCGAAGCCGGCGCCCGCCGACGCCGCCCTGTCGGCCGACGAGGAGGCGCAGCTCCAGGCCGTCCTCGACGAGCGTCGCAAGACCTAGGCGGCACCTTCGAAGGGCGTCGTCCGGGCCGGAAACCGGGACTGTCGTGGGCAGCCCGGCGGGCGCAGGTGGGCCCAACGTGCCGGACGGGGTGGCGATCGCGTCCCCGCGTCCCCATGCTAAACGCCTCACGAGGCGGGCATGCGCGAGAGGGATGCGATGACGGAACTCAAGGTCAAGGGCGCGCTCGGCGCCGAGCTCGCCGCGCTGGTGGACCGCCCGGCCGGGCCGATCCGTGCCGTCGCCCTGTTCGCGCACTGCTTCACCTGCGGCAAGGACCTGCGCGCGGCGAAGCTCATCGCGCGGCGTCTGGCGGACAAGGGGATCGCCACCGTCCGCTTCGACTTCACCGGCCTTGGCGCGTCGGGCGGCGAGTTCGCCTCGACGCACTTTTCATCCAACGTGGGCGACCTCGTGAAGATGGCCGACGCGATGCGCGAGGGAATCGGCGCGCCGCAGATCCTCATCGGCCACTCGCTGGGCGGCGCCGCGGTCCTCGTCGCCGCGTCGCAGATCCCGGAGGTCAAGGCCGTCGCGACCATCGCGGCGCCGGCCGACGCGGAGCACGTGACGCACAACTTCGCGGCCGACCTCGCCCGGATCGAGGAGGACGGGGAGGCGCGCGTGACCCTGGCCGGGCGCGAGTTCACGATCCGCCGCGAGTTCCTGGAGGATCTTCGGACCCACCAGGTGACGGACCATGTCCGCGCGCTGAAGGCCGCGCTCCTCGTCATGCACGCGCCGCTGGACAACTACGTCGGCATCGACAACGCGACGCGGATCTTCGTCGCGGCGCGGCACCCGAAGAGCTTCGTGTCGCTCGGGAGCGCCGACCACCTCCTCAGCAATCCCGACGACGCGCAGTATGCGGCCGACATCGTCGCCGCCTGGGCAAGCCGGTTCGTGCTCGAGACGCCAGCGCCCGACGTCTCCGGTCCGCCGGACGGCGCCCGGGCGGTCGCGCTGGACGGCGCCTTCAAGACGGCGCTGACCGCCTCCGGCTATCCTCTGATCGCCGACGAACCGGCGGAGATCGGCGGCGAGGGCGCGGGGCCGACCCCCTACGACCTGCTCTCCTCCGCGCTCGCCGCCTGCACGCTGATGACGATGCGCATGTACGGCGCGCGAAAGGGGTGGAGCGTCGACGCGACGGTCGACGTCACGCACGGAAAGGTCCACAAGGACGACTGCGAGGAATGCATGGACGTCGACGCGGGCAAGGACGGCCGGATCGACCGGTTCGAACGCGTCATCCGATTCGGACCCGGGACCGACCCGGAGAACCACGCCCGTCTCGCCGAAATCGCGAACCGCTGCCCGGTCCATCTCACGCTGGAGCGGGGGGCGGCAGTCGTGACACGCACTGAAACCTGAGGATGCGCGGTCAGCTTACCAAATTGTCACACCACGGACAGTGCAGCGTAATCTGAGCGCACTTAGGTTGATCCTCGAGGACGACAAATCCCCTTCCGAGGAGACAATTGAATGGGATTGAATATCACCAACGCCGGTAAGCGCCGTACCGCCGCGCTCCTCGCCGGAACGTTCCTGATGGGCGCGGTCGGGGCTGCGGTGGTGGACGGCGCGGGCACCACGCCCGCCCACGCGCAAAACCTTTCCGCACAGGTTCCGAGCTCGGCGCAGAACGTCGCGCCCAGCTTCGCCGACATCGTCGACCGTGTCAGCCCGGCGGTCGTGTCCATCCAGGTGAAGAGCCGCGCCCAGCCGCGCCTTTCGAACTTCCGCGGATTCGAGGGCTCGCCCTTCGACTTCTTCGAGCAGTTCGGTGAGCGCTTCGGCCGCGACGGCGAGCGCCGCAACGACCGCCGCGACGAGCGTCGCGGTCAGCAGTACTCGATGGGTCAGGGCTCCGGCTTCCTGATCTCGGCCGACGGCTACGTCGTCACCAACGGTCACGTCGTCGACGACGCCGAGGAAGTCACCGTCATCCTGAACAACGGTGAGACGCACGACGCTCAGGTCGTGGGCGTCGACGAGAAGACCGACCTCGCGCTGGTGAAGATCCAGGGTGACCACGACTTCCCGTTCGTCTCCTTCGCGTCGCAGGAAACCCGCGTCGGCGACTGGGTGATGGCGGTCGGCAACCCCTTCGGTCTGGGTGGTTCGGTGACGGCCGGTATCGTCTCGGCCCGTGGCCGTGAGATCGGCGCCGGCCCGTACGACGACTTCCTGCAGATCGACGCTCCGATCAACCGCGGCAACTCGGGCGGCCCGACCTTCAACCTCGCCGGCAACGTCGTCGGCGTGAACACCGCGATCTACTCGCCCTCGGGCGGCTCGGTCGGTATCGGCTTCGCGATCCCGGCGTCCATCGCCGAGGATGTGATCGCCGACCTGAAGGACGACGGCTCCGTCACCCGCGGCTGGCTCGGCGTCCAGATCCAGACGATCACGCCCGAGCTCGCCGAGAGCATCGGCCGCTCGTCGGTCAACGGCGCGCTCGTCACCGAGCCGCAGGACGGCAGCCCCGCGGCCACCGCCGGCATCGAGCCGGGTGACGCGATCGTCGCCGTCGACGGCAAGGACGTCGAAAACCCGCGCGACCTCGCCCGCACGATCTCCGGCAAGGAGCCCGGCTCCAAGGTGGCGATCACCGTGTGGCGCGACGGCAAGCAGCGTGACGTCGAGGTCACCCTCGGCACGCTGAACGACACCGAGACGGCCGACCGTGGCAGCGACCGCAACGGCGACCAGGGCGACCAGGGCGATCAGGAGACCTCGCAGGTCCTCGGGATGACGCTGGTTCCGGCCCGCCAGACCGGGCTCGACAGCGACGGTCTCGCCGTCATCAGCGTGGATCCGGGCAGCGCGGCGGCCGAGGCGGGCATCCGCTCGGGCGACATCATCCTGCAGGCCAGCGGCGAGGACGTGGCCAGCCAGTCCGACTTCCAGGACGGCATGGACATGGCCAAGAGCGAGGGACGCAGCAACGTGTTCCTGCGCATCCAGTCCGGCAAGAACGCACGCTATGTCGCGGTTCCCGTCGAGGAAGATCGCGGTTAATTGAGTACTGCGTAAAAAGCAGAGGCCGGGCTGCGGCCCGGCCTCTCAAATCGTTGATCGCGTGGCATTTTCCGTCACGCTCCGTTCGGGTGGATTGCGAAGCTTTGGTCATCAACCTCCAAAAGTTCACCTCCGAACCGAACGATCCGGTCACCTCCTTCTTCAGCGAGCTGGAACGACTGTCCGCGCTGGAGCCGTTTTCGGAGCTGACCTTTCTTTACATCCGCGTTCGCCAGCACTGGCTGTTCGGCTCCGACCGCACCCACCTGAAGATCGTCGATCCCGAGGCCGCCCGCGCGGTGGCCGGTCCCCGGCCGATGCTGGTCGTCGACCTGTCCTGGGAAGGGATCGCCTACACCGACACTCTCGGCACGAACCTCAAGGACCTGATGGACGCGCTGCGGCTGCGTCCCGATCAGGTTGTCTTCGTGCAGACGAGCGAGGCCCTCGGCGAGCAGATCGCCCGGTCCTCCGCCCCGGCGGCCGTGAAGGCCATCCGCCACGCCTGGTTCCATCACTACGTCTTCGAGCTGGCGGAGAGGGCGGAGCGGGACCGCCTCCACGAGATCGGCCACGCGCGGATCGACGCTGCGTCCACCGCCGACCGGATGGCCCTGTGCCTCAACGCGACCCCGCGTCCGCATCGCCTGGCGCTGCTCTACACGATCGCGAATCACCCGCAGCGGCACCGGTTCCACGCCACCTTCATCGCCCATGAGAAGCGCGTCGCCGCCGTGGAGACGGCCGCCTACCACGCCGGCTTCTACCTCGGTCGCTCCGCGGCGGGGCGCGAGGCGGTGAAGACCTTCTTCCGCGACTGCCGCTTCGACGAGAGCGCCGCGGACATCTCCTCGCCCGGCGCGCTCGTGACCGAGCTCGAGCCGGACCTTTACGCGGCGACACGCATGTCGCTCGTCACCGAGACGGAGATGACGGGCGGTCAGAGGCGGAGATTTACGGAAAAGTCCATCAAGCCGCTGCTCCTCGGCCATCCCATCATGGTGTTCGGCAATCCCGGCGCGCTCGAACAGATCGAGGCGCTGGGGTTCGACGTCCTGCGCGACGTCATCCCCGCCGACTACGACGGGATTTCAGACCGGCGGGAGCGCTTCGGCCGGCTGGTCCGGATCGTCGACGAGCTGCTGGAGCGGGAGTTCGATCCGCACTCGGCGCCGGAACTCCGCGAGCGGCTGCACAGGAACGTCGCGCAGTTCGAGGGACCCCTGACGGCGGCGCTTCTGCAGAAGACCGCCGCGACGATGATGGACGCGACCGCGCCCGCCCGCTCGGCGGTTCTTGTGAGTTGACGAACGATTAATACGTGAACAAAAGCGGTCTGAAGGCCGTCCATAGGGATGAAGGACGTTTGATGAAGGTTTTGATTGTCGAGGATGATGCGGACGCGGCGCGCTATCTCGCGCGTGGACTGACTGAGGCCGGTCATTCCTGCGACACCGCCGGCAACGGCGAGGCGGGGCTCGAGATGGCGCTCAGCGCCGAGTACGACGTCCTCATCGTCGACCGGATGCTGCCGAAGCGGGACGGCCTGTCGCTGATCGAGACGCTGCGGGAGAAGGACAAGCACGTCCCCATCCTGGTCCTGTCCGCGCTGGCGCAGGTGGACGACCGGGTGAAGGGCCTTCGCGCCGGCGGCGACGACTATCTCACCAAGCCCTACGCCTTCACCGAGCTTCTCGCCCGGATCGAGGCGCTGGCCCGGCGCAAGCAGACCGCCGAGTTCGAGGCCGTGTACAAGGTCGGCGACCTTGAGCTCGACCGCCTGTCCCATACCGTCACGCGGGCGGGCAAGCAGATCGTCCTGCAGCCGCGGGAGTTCCGTCTGCTGGAGTACCTGATGCGCCATGCCGGCCAGGTCGTGACGCGCACGATGCTGCTCGAGAACGTGTGGGACTACCACTTCGACCCGCAGACGAACGTCATCGACGTCCATATTTCCCGCCTCCGGGGCAAGATCGACAAGTCGTTCAAGAGCCCGCTGGTGCACACCGTGCGCGGCGCAGGCTATGTGATCCGGGCGGACGCGGACTGACGGCGTGCGGCGCTTGAGCCGGTAGACGCGGATCGGGATATCCTAGGTGCGCGCGGGAGCGCACGGGGAGGCAATGTGACCGACATGACGGCCGAGCGGGCCGCCAGAAAGCCGCGCGGCGAGCGGACGAGGGCTCGGCGCATTCGCCGGGCGCGTCTCGTGCGCACCACCGCGTTCAAGCTGACCATCGTCTACCTTGCGGTGTTCGGCGGGCTGGCGCTCGGCCTGATCGCCTACATCTCGAACACGACGAAGGACATCATCGACCGCCAGCTCGAGGCGGCGATCGAGGGGGAGAGCGCGGAGCTCGTCAACGAGTTCCGCCGCACGGGCCTCTTCAAGCTGATGAGCACCATCGAGCGGCGCTCCATGCGGCCGGACGCGAACCTCTACCTGATCACCGATTTCTCCGGCAATCCGATCGCCGGCAACGTCGCCGAGTTGATCTACGACCCGGCCGACGTCGTGACGGGGGCCGCCTTCCCGGTGCGCTACACCCGGCTCGTGCCGGCGGAGGGCGCCGAGCGGGCGACGCACCGCGCGCTGGCGCGCCTCTCGGTGCTGGGCGGTCACTACCGGCTCCTCGTGGGGCGGGACGTGGAGGACCGGATCGAGTTCTCCGCCATCATCAGCCGCTCGATCCGCGGCGCGATGGTGGTCGTGGCGGTGCTGGCGCTGCTCTCCTGGGCCTTCATCTCGCGCGTCGTGCTGCGCAAGGTCGACGCGATCGGCGGCTCGACGCGGCAGATCGTCGCCGGCGACCTCTCCCGCCGCCTGCCGACCGACGGCTCGGGCGACGAGTTCGACCGCCTCGCCGTCGGCGTCAACACGATGCTGGACGAGATCGAGCGGCTGCACGCCGGGCTTCAGGAAGTGTCGCAGAACATCGCGCACGACCTGAAGACCCCGCTGACGCGCGTGCGCAACCGGCTCGACGAGATGCTGCGCACCCACACCGAAGGACCGGAGCGCGAGGCGACCCTCGCGGCCACGATCGAGGATTGCGACCAGCTCATCCGCACCTTCGACGCGCTCCTGACCATCGCGAGGGTGGAGAGCCACACCACCGCCGTCGCGCTGGAGCGCACCGACTTCTCGGCGGTCGTCGAGGATATGGGCGAGTTCTACGAGCCGGCGGCCGAAGATGCGGGTATGCAATTGGTCGTAGACGTGACACCTGGGCTTGCCATCCCCGGCGAGCCAACCTTACTGCGCACCATGATCGCGAACCTGCTCGACAATGCCATGAAATACGGTGCCAGCGAGGCCAACATCGTCGAGCTGCGGCTGCAGCGGGTCGGCGACGACGCGGTGCTCACCGTGCGCGACCACGGTGCTGGTGTCGCCGAGGGCGACCGCGCGCGCCTGACCGACCGTTTCGTGCGGATGGACGCGGCCCGCTCCAAGCCCGGCGCCGGTCTCGGCCTGTCGATGGTGAAGGCGATCGTCGGCCACCACGGGGGCCAGCTCTCGCTCGAGGATGCCAATCCGGGCCTCGCAGTGCGGATCTCTCTGCCGCTGGCATCCTGACATGCAGGCCGACGCTCCCCTGCGCGCCCAGCTCGAGCCGCTCGCCTGTCCGGGTGATCCGCTCTTCGACGAGGCGATCGCGAAGTCGGCGGCCGGTTCGCTGCCGGCAGAGTTGCTCGTAGCGCTGTCGACGGTCGCGGCCGTCTCGCCCTACCTGAAGCACCTGATGCTTTCCCAGCCGGGCGAGTTGCTCGAAGTCCTCGACCGCCCGTTGGAGGAGACGGTCGCCGCAGCAGCCGTCACGGCGACGGCGGATCTCGACGCGGTCGGACGGGACCTGCGGATCGCAAAGCGGAAGGTCTCGCTCGCCGTGGCTTTGGCCGACCTCCTCGCGGGGGCGAGCGTCGCGGTCGTCACCGGCGCGCTCAGCCGGACGGCGGATCTGTCGATCGACGCGGCGCTGAAGAGCGTGCTGCTGGAGGCCGAGAGCCGCGGCGTGAAGCCGGACGCGGACACCTGCGGCCTCATCGTCCTGGCGCTCGGCAAGCTGGGCGGGCGGGAGCTGAACTACTCGAGCGACGTGGACCTCGTGGCGCTCGTCGATCCCGGCCGCGCGGAGGACGCGGGCATCGACTCCAAGCGCGCCGTCCGCCTCGTGCAGCGCATGACGCGGCTTCTGCAGGAGCGGACCGCGGACGGCTACGTCTTCCGCGTCGACCTCAGGCTGCGGCCCGACCCGGGGGCGACGCCGGTCGCCGTCTCCACCTGGGCGGCGATCACGTACTTCCAGACCCGCGCCCGCTCGTGGGAGCGGCAGGCGATGATCAAGGCGCGCCAGGTCGCCGGCGACCGCGCGGCGGGCGCAGCCTACATCGCCGCCGTGACGCCGTCCGTCTGGCGCGCGGCGTACGACTTCACCGTCATCGACGACACGATGTCGATGCGCGAGCAGATCGCGGCCGTCCGCGGGGCCGGTACGCTGACGGTGCCGGGGCACAACGTGAAGCTCGGCCGCGGCGGCATCCGCGAGATCGAGTTCGTGGTGCAGAGCCTGCAGCGGATCGCCGGTGCGCGCGATCGCCGCCTGCGTGGCCGCTCCACCGTCGCGATGCTGTCCGCGCTCTCCCGCTCCGGCTGGGTCAGCTTCGACGCCTGCCGCGAGCTCACCGAGGCGTACGAGGTGCTGCGCCGGGTGGAGCACCGCATCCAGATGGTCGCCGACGAGCAGACCCACGACCTCCCCAGCGAGGAGAAGCTGCCCGCCATCGCCTGCATGATGCGCACCGACGACCTGAAGGGCGACCTGACGAAGACCTTCGCGACCGTTCATCGCCACTTCGGCTCGCTCTCCGGCACCGTCGGTCAGACCAATCCGATGCTGAAGGGGCTCGTCGACAACTCGGACATTCCCGAGGCCGTCACCGCCAAGTTCAACGAGGCGATGGAGGTCTGGCGATCCGACCGCTACCAGGCGCTGCGCACCGACAAGGCGCAGCAGCTCCTGACGGCGCTCGCCCCGTCGTTCGCCTCGGCGCTGGCCTCATCGACCGATCCCGAGCACGCGATCGAGGCGTTCGACGTCTTCCTCGCCCGCCTGCCGCGCGGTGTGGAGCTGCTGGCGCGGCTCGACGCGCACCGCGAGCTGATCCCGGTGCTGGTGCTGATCGTGGCCGCCGCTCCGCGCCTCGCGGGCGAGCTCGCCCGGCTGTCGCACGTGCTGGACGTCCTCATCGACCCGGCCTTCTTCGGGCGACTGCCGAACGCGGAGGAACTCGACTCGCAGCTCCTCACCGCGCTGGAGGGGGAGCCGAGCTACGAGGCCAAACTCGACGCCATGCGCACCTTCGGCCAGGAGCAGGCGCTCTTGATCGACGTGCGGATCCTCACCGGCTCGCTGATCGGCCCGGACGCCTCGCACGCGCTGAGCCTCCTCGCCGAGGTCGTCACGCGGCACGCCCTGCGCATCGCCGGCGGGGCGTTCGCGGAGGCGCACGGGACGCTGAAGGGCGGGGCCGTCGCGCTGGTGGCGCTCGGCAAGTTCGGCAGTCGCGAGATGACGGCGACGAGCGACCTCGACCTCGTCTTCATCTACGACTGCGCGGAGGACGCGGGAGCCTCGGACGGCCGGCGCCAGCTTTCGCCGGGGCACTACTACACGCGCCTCGCGCAGCGCCTCATCGCGGCGCTGTCCGCGCCGACGGCCAAGGGCACGCTCTACGAGGTCGATCTGCGCCTGCGCCCGGCGGGACGGGCGGGGCCGATCGCGACGCACATCCGCTCGTTCACGACCTATCATGCGGAGAGTTCGTGGGTGTGGGAGCATATGGCGCTGACGCGGGCGCGCGTCGTCGCCGGCAGCGAGGGGCTGTCCGAGGCCGCGCTCGCCACCATCGGCGAGGCGCTGACGACCGATCGCACGCGCGCCGGCCTCGCCGAGGAGGTCGCGTCGATGCGGGCGCGGATGGCCGAGCAGCAAGGCGACGGCCTGAAGCACATGCCGGGCGGGCAGGTCGATATCGACTTCATCGCCCAGTATCTGCAGCTGAAGCACGGTCTCACGGAGATCGGCGGCGACACCTCGACCGCGTCGGCGCTCGTTCGGGCGCGCGATGCCGAGGTGCTGTCCGGCGACGACGCGGAGCTGCTGCTGGCGACGAGCGCGCTCTATCAGCGCCTGTCGCAGGTCCTTTCGATCGCCTCGGAGGGGGCGATCCGGCTGGAGGACGCGCCGCCCGCGCTGCGGCGGATCCTCGTTCGGGCCGGCGAGGCGCCGGACCTTACGTTCCTGGTGGCCGACCTCCACGAGCGCCAGCAGGCGGTGCGCGACCTGTTCGAGCGGATCGTCGCGCCGCTGCCGACGACGGCGAGCGGGGAGCCGGCCGGACCGGACTAGGCGACCGGAAATCCGGCCACCGCGCCGACCGGCGTGGCGAGGCTGACGGCCACGGCCCAGGCGAGGGACTGGCCGGCGACGGCGAGGACGATCGAAACGCAGAGAAGTCGAGGGGTCATCGGGTCTCTCCTGTTCGTTTGAGTCTTCGTCTTGGTATCTTCGATGACCTTCAGATGGCGCCGCGCGGCGGAAAGGGGTGCGACCCCCGTCACACTTTGCGCGCTTGTTTCCTCCGCCTCCGGAGCGTTGCGCGGCGTCTCCCTTTGCCCCTGAAAGGACGGGTGGCCCTTGCGCCTCGCGCCGCCGGGCGACCATTGTCCGGTGACGCTTCCGTCGTGCGCTTCATCCCGCCGCGCACGGCCAACAAGAACCTGAGGACCGTCCATGGAGCTTCGTCGCAACGCGTTTAAAGCCGCCATCCAGAAGGGTGAGCGGCAGATCGGCTTCTGGTCTCAGATGAGCGATCTGGCCGGGATCGAGATGCTGGCCGCCGCGGGCTTCGATTGGCTGATGATCGACACCGAGCATTCGCCGACGAACGCCGTCTCGGTGCTGCCGCTGCTCCACGCCGCCTCGGCCTATCCGGTCTCGACGGTGGTGCGGCCGGGCTCGGTCGACGTGGCCGAGATCAAGAAGCTTCTCGACAACGGGGTGCAGACCCTGCTCGTCCCCTACGTCCAGAACGCCGAGGAGGCACGGCTCGCGGCGGCTGCGGTCGCCTATCCGCCGACGGGAATCCGCGGTGTCGCCGGCCTGACGCGCGCCTCACGCTACGGGGCGATCCCCGACTACTTCGTCCACGCCCGTGAGGATGTCTGCCTCATCGTGCAGATCGAGACGTTGTCGGCCGTCGCCGAGCTGGAGGAGATCTGCGCCGTCCCCGGGGTCGACGCGGTGTTCGTCGGCCCGGCGGATCTCGCGGCGAGCCTCGGCTACGTCGGCCAGCCCGGCCATCCGGAGGTGCGGGCGGCGGTGAAGGATGCGGTGCGCCGCATCCGGGCGGCCGGCAAGCCGGCGGGCTTCCTCTCGCCGGACCCGCAGTACGCGGCGGAGGTAGCGGAGGCCGGCGCGACGTTCGTCGCCGTCGGGATCGACGTCCACATTCTCCGGCAGGGGGCGATGGCGCTGGTGAAGCACTGGAAGGCGTAGGAGCGGGCCCGCCCCGGGCGCGCGCGGGCGGAAAGTCGGTGTCGCCGGGGCCGCCGAGACGGCCCGGCGCCGCGGGGTCAGAAGATGAACCAGTGGGCGTCGACCTCGTCCACCGTGACACCGGCGAGGAACATCCGGCTGTTCCCGTCCGCCACGGCGACGCCGTTGGGCCGCTGGAAGAGGTCGAGATCGCCGAAACCGTCCGCGCCGCTCTCGACGCGAACCCTGTCCTCGTCCGGGTTGAAGTCGAGCGCCCGGTCGACGCCCTGGTCGGAGAGGACGAAGACGTCCGCGCCGGCCTCCCCGAACAGACGGTCGTTGCCGCGTCCGCCGTCCAGCGTGTCGCGTCCGTCGCCGCCGAGGAGCACGTCCTCGCCGACGTCGCCGAAGAGGTGGTCCTTTCCGGCGAGGCCGAACAGCCGGTCGTTGCCGAGGTCGCCGGAGATGTGATCCGCCCTGCGGCCGCCGGAGATGTTGAAGCCGAGGCGCAGGAACAGGGTGTCGCCCTCGTCGAACGGGAGACCCTCCAGGTTGATGAAGAGCTGCGACTTGCTGACGGTGACGTCCTCGTCGGCCACGCCGAGCGTGGAGGCGCCGATGATCGTCACGTCATTGAGGCTGAGGCCGGCGGGACTGGCGAAGTCGGGGAAGGTGAAGACCGGGCCGTTGAAGCCCGACGCGCCCGACACGCTGCCGAACCCTCGGACCGTGTCCTCGGTGATCGTGTAGTCGACGCGGCTGCCGTAGAGGTCGAACGTGCTGTCGATCACTTCGAGGGGGCCGGGCTGGTCCGCGCGGATGAATTCGACCTGGTTGCCCACCGTCGCGAACTCGGCGGCCGTCGCGACCGTCTGCAGGTTCGGGTAGAACGACTCGAGCTTCACCAGAAGTCCGTTGAGCATTGAGCATCCCTGCCATGAATACTTTGTCCCCGCTGTCATGGCATCCGCAATAATGTTTTGCAATGATCGTAATGTTCGCATGCTGTCGCAGCCGCTCAGCGCGAAATTAATTTATCCGTTGCGTAACTCTGAGTTCGGTTATTGTATTTCCGAACTTAAAGTTCTGTCGCCGTTGGTCCATCCGGCACGACTTGCTCGTTCGGCTACGCTGAGCACGGGTCGCCGGGATGGCCGCTCGCCATGGGAGCGCGCGCAGCCTGTCGCGCGAGACGGACGGACGACGCCCCCGGTCACGGCTTCTGAACGGAACGCGCGATGCAACGCGCACTCCGGTGCGCAGGCCGGGCGTCGGCGATGAAAGCGGGGCGGTGGATCAGGCCGAGGCGGAGCCGCGGGGGAGGCGGACGGTCACGGTCGTGCCTTCGCCGACCTCGGATTCGATCACCATCTTGCCGCGGTGCAGCTCGGTCAGCGAGCGGGCGATGGCGAGGCCGAGGCCCGAGCCCTGGTAGGTCTTGGTGAGCTGCGTCTCGACCTGGACGAACGGCTGGCCGAGGCGGTCCAGCTCGCGCTTGGGGATGCCGATGCCGTTGTCCTCGACGGCGACCACCACCGCGTCGCGCTCCAGCTTGGCGCGGGTGGTGACGCAGCCTTCGTTGGGCGTGAACTTCACCGCGTTGGACATGAGGTTGAGAAGGATCTGCTTCATCGCGCGGCGGTCCACCACGATGCGCGTGCCCTCGGTGATCTCGGAGACCAGCTTGATGGACTTCTCCGCGGCGATCGGCGTCATGATGCGCGTCGCCTCGTTGAAGAGCTCGGAGAGGTCCACCGTCTCCATCGACAGGTCCACCTGGCCGGCCTCGATGCGGCTCATGTCCAGGATGTCGTTGATGACGCCCAGCAGGTAGCTGCCGGAGTGGTGAATGTCGTGCGTGTACTCGCCGTACTTCGGCGCGCCGAGGGGGCCGAACATCTCGCTCTTCATGATCTCGGAGAAGCCGATGATCGCGTTGAGCGGCGTGCGCAGCTCGTGGGACATGTTCGCCAGGAACTCGGACTTCGCCTTGTTGGCGTCTTCGGCCTTGGTCTTTTCCTCGGCGTACTTCTCAGCGAGCTCGGCGAGCTGGCGGGTCTGGTTCTCGGCGGTCCGGCGCGCGCTCTTCAGCTCGACGACGTTGGCCTTCAGCCGCTTCTCCGATTCCATGAGGCGTTCCTCATGGGTCTTGAGCGCGGTGATGTCCGTTCCGACCGAGACGAAGCCGCCGTCCTTGGTCCGGCGCTCGTTGATCTGCAGCCAGCGGCCGCCGGCGAGCTCGGCCTCGTAGGAGCGCTCGGTCTCCGGCCCGTCGGAGCGCGACAGCATGTGGGAGGAGACGACCGGCTGGCGTGCGGCGTTGATCACCACGGTGTAGGGCGTTCCGGGCTGCACCGCCTCGTCCGGGAGGTTGTGCATTTCCTGGTACTTGGTGTTGCACATGACGAGGCGGTTGTGCGTGTCCCACAGGACGAACGCCTCCGAGACGGTCTCGATGGCGTCGCGCAGGCGCATGTCCGCCGTCGCCGAAAGCTCCTGCAGCCGCTTCTGCTCCGTGGTGTCGAGCGCGACGCCGATGAGGTGCGGACGGCCGGTCTCGTCGTCGTGGACGAGCTCGGCGCGGAAGCGCAGCCAGACCCAGCGGCCGTCGGCGTGGCGCATGCGCAGCGTGCGGTCGAGCACCTTGACGCCGGAATTGAGCTGCCGCTCGGCGATCTCGTAGAGGCCGCCGTCATCGGGGTGGACCAGCGCGGCCACCTCGCGGAATCCCATCAATTCGTCGCGCGGGGGCATCCCCAGCACCTCGAACATCGACTGCGTCCAGAACATGCGGCCGCGCGCGACGTCCCAGTCGAACAGGCCGCAGCGGCCGCGGGTCAGCGCGGTGTCGATCCGCTCGGACGTCGCGCCGTAGATGTGGTCGGCCGTGCGCGCCCGGGCGGACTGGGCGTAGAAGGCGTAGACCACCACGATGATCACGCCCGCCGTCGTCATGAAGAGGACGGCGTTGGTGCTCATCTCCTCGCGCCAGGCCGTCAGCACCTGCTGCTTGGCCTGTGTCACCGCGACGGAGCCGGTCTGGTCCTCGATGTGGTGGACCGTGGCGAACTGGGTGCCGAATGCGGTCTCCACCTCCATGACGCCGGCGCGGGCGCCGAAGGTGGTCATCGGCTGGTTCTCGCCGAGGATGGTGGCGACGGGCTTGCCGATCAGCTCGCTGCGGAACGGGGAGGTCGCGGTGATCCGCCCGTTCTCGAGGAGGGCGATCTGACGGCCGTCCTGGGTCGCGCGGTCCGGCAGGCTGAAGGCGAAGATGTCGGTCAGGGGGGCGTCGCTGCTGTCGGCGCGGCGGGCCATCTCGGAGGCCATCGCGGAGGCGACGAGGGTCAGCTCGCCCTGGGCCTGCGCCACGTCGCGGGCGCGGTGGTCGAGCGTGATGGCGATCCGGTAGGCCGCGATGACGAGGACGAAGATGATCGTCAGGAACGGGATCGCCTTGCGCAGCAGGGGTTCGCGGGCGAGGAGCTGGCCGTAGTTCGGCGTCGCGATGAGGCGGACGTGGCCGTTCATCTCCGGCCGGCGCGCGCTGCGCGCGGTGTCGACGCGGCGCTTGGGATCGGTCCGGGTGCGGGGCGCGTCGGGTCCCGGCTGCTCGCGCGGCGTGTCGGACCGGGCGGACATGCCGGGGGTGCGCAGCAGCGTCGGCTCGCCCCCGTCGTCCTCGACGAACTGGTCGGAGGGCGCCGCCTCGTTGGCGTTGGCCTTCGCGTCCTCGAGGCGGACGACGAGGTCCTGCGGGCGCTGGTCGCTGCGGGATTTGGCCGGGCGGGTCGGGGGTGTGGCGGGGCGCGGACGCACGCCCGCGGCTGCCGGCCCGCGGGTCCCGGCAGTCTGGCGGGCGCTTGCCGCCTCAATCGCCACGTTGGCGGCCGGCGGCGCAACCGGCCGCTGTCCGCCATCGCTCGGTTGCAACCGCGTTGCCATCGTGCCCCGACGTCTCATCCGACTCAGCGCAGTGTAGGCGCCGTACGCAGCTTGTCCAAGTGATGTTAAGGCTTCGTTCTTGCCTCTCCCGTGCGGAGTTGGCCGCCGCGCCCGGGGGAGCCGTCCGGCCGGCGGCTCCGCGACACCTTTCGAGCACAGATCCGCCATGCCCGCGCGACGGGGGTCCGTGCGGGGGAGGGAGGCGACGGCGGCGGCGGTCGGGTCATGCGGCGTGGTCGGACCGTTCGTCCAGACGGTCGCGGCGGGTGTTCCCGAATATCGGTTGACCTTGGTTGCATTATAAGTTCCACTATCTCGGTAGTTGTTCTGTCGTTCTACGATGCGTTGCCGACTTTCAGGCTCAAAATCGCATCAAATGTGTCGATTTTGGCAAGCAGAGTTTGAATTGCTTGTCGTTCGAGTGTCGTTTGCGTGAATTTCAGCGCAATTCCGGTCAATAGAGGCATTGCGCGAAGTGCAGAGCCGCCCGTCAATTCTGACGACGGCGAATTCAGTGTGTGCGACCAACCAGTTGTCCGGATTATTGACGGGGCTGCCTTGGATGAACATTTCCCGACATTTGCCTGCGCTCGTTCGAGAACGCCGCGCCTTCAGTCATCACAGCGATCTCCTCCGTCTCGAATGTCGAATGGAGGGTGAAGCATAGTCATCGCAGGTGCGATGACGTGTCTGGCCCGCGCCGCGCCCATGCATCCATAGCGCATCGGCGTGTGGTCCGCTGTTTTCCAGCACCCGGAACGGGCCCTGTGCGTCTGATCCGATCCACGGTTGTTCGAATTTGTTCAATTGAGGGTGTCATGGCTCACGAAATTTTTGTGAATACGTACCCGGAAGCCACGGTATTCCCCTTCCGGCGTCCGGGTGGCGGGCATCAACTTGGCGGCGTCGTGGACAGGGACCACCGGGACGTCGAGCCCGCCGCCATCCACCGGGCCGGGCAACGCCTGGTGCATCCGCCGCCCGCCCCCTACGGGCCGGAGGCGCGGCTCGACGGCGAGCACATCTTCGCAGGGTATGTCTCGCCGCTGTTCGGGCACTTCATTCTCGAGTCCTGCACCCACCTCTGGTACGCGAGGCAACGCCCGGAGCTGCCGCTCCTCTGGTGCCGCCTGTCGCCGCTCGCGCCTTATCAGACTGCCGTCCTCGAGCTCCTCGGCATTCGCAATCAGAGCCTGAAGGTCACGCAGCCCACCGTCGTCGAGACGCTCCATGTCCCCGATCCGGGATGCGTGATGCGCCACATGCTCAACGCCGAGCACGCCAGGTTCCTCGGCCAGTACACACCGCGCAGCGGCTGGCGGCCCGGCGGGCCGAAGCTCTGGCTCTCCCGCAGCGCCCTGCCGGAGAAGCTGAAGTCGTTCGCCAACGAAGTGGAGATCGAAGACGTCCTCTCCGCGGACGGATGGGAGATCTACCACCCCGAGCAGCACACCATCGCCAGCCAGCTCGAGACGCTCGCCGGCGCGTCGCAGATCGCGGGCTTCATCGGGTCGGCGTTCCACAGCCTCCTGCTGCTGCGGGAGGTGAACGCCGAGGTCACGATCTTCAGCCCGAAGGAGCCCCGGATCATCACCTACAAGACGATCGCGACCGTCAAAGGCCTCGTCCAGCGCGAGGTGTTCCTGGAGTTCAAGAGCGTCCGGACCGCGGGTTCGAGGCAGTACACGCTGCTGGAGCCCGAAACGGTCTACGACACGCTCGGGGTGCAGCGTGGCGGAGCGAAGGCGAAGGTCAAGGCGCCGTCCCCGCGCGGGGTTGCCGGGGCACTGCGCCCCCGGCGCGCGTCATAGGGCCTACGGGCGCACCCGTCGCCGGTCACGGTCTGGAGCGGAGAGGACCGGCAGTCGCGGGCCGGGGCGCACGCCCTTCCGGTCCCGTGGCATGCGCAGGGCGGAGGTCGGCCCGGTCCCTGCGCCCGGGGCCAGGGGGAGATCGCTGATCGGGGCCGTCCCGGACGCCTGCATGCCGGGCGGCGGGCAGGGGCCCCGGATCGGGCGCATGGGTCGGCGCCGACACGTCGCCCCGGGGCCTTACTCCCCTCAACCCTTAGCGGTCAGGCGCCGGGCGATGTCGACCACGTCCGACGACGTCGCGGTCTGCAGGACGTCCGCGAGGACGTCGGCCGCCGCCTCGCGCCGCGGGGCGTCGAACCGGCGCACGTCCGAGAAGGACGTCAGCAGCCGGGCCGCCACCTGCGGGTTCGACTTGTCGAGCGATTTCGCGACCTCCGCCACGAGGCGGTAGCCGGAGCCGTCGGCCCGGTGGAACGCGGCGACGTTCTGCGCGAACGCGCCGATCAGGCTGCGCACGCGGTTCGGCGTCTTGAGGCTGAACTTCGGGTGCTCCATCAGCCGCCGCACCCGGTCGAGCGCCTCCGCATCCGGGCGCATCGCCTCCATCGCGAAGTACTTGTCGAGCACCAGCGGCTCGTGGTCGTACTCCCGGGCAAAGGTGGCGAGCGCCTCGTCCGCCTCGCCGGCATTGGTGAAGGCGAGAGCGCCGAGCGCGGCGAGGCGGTCGGTCATGGACGTCGCGTTCTTCGCCTGCGCCATGGCGCGGCCCGTGTCGCCGGCGGACGCCAGAAGCTGCATCGCCGCGTTGCGCAGCGCGCGCTGGCCCGCGGCGTCGGCGGAGACGTCGTCCGCCGGCGGCAGCGGGGCGCCGTGGAGCCTGGCGAGGACGTCCCGCATCTTCTCGCCGAGCGAGGCGCCGAGGCCCTGGTGGGCGGTGTCGACGCGGTCCGGGTCGACGTTCTGGCCGATCGCCTCGATGAGCGCCTGGCGCGTCGGCAGGATGAGCGCGAGCGCGCGGAAGGCGGGTTCATGGCCGGCGTTCGCCGCCAGCGTGCCGAGCGCGGCCGCGAGCGGCGTCTCGTCGATGGCGGCGCCGTCATAGCGGGCCTGCATCGCCGACAGCGCCAGGCGCTGCACCGCGTCCCACACCGTGAACGGGTCGTCGTCCTTGGCGATGAGGGTCAGGTCGCGCGCCTCGTCGGGTGCGCGTTCGATGGTGACCGGCGCCGAGAAGCCCCGCATCACCGAGGCGATCGGCGCCGCGTTGAGGCGGTTGACCGTCACCGTCACCCTGTCGGTGAGGACGATGTGGCCGGTGCCGATCTCGCCGCCCGTCACGGTCGCCTTCGCCGGGTCGATGGCACCGGTGTCGGTGAGCAGCGCGAGGCGCACCGGAATCGGCTTCACGGAGGCGCCCTCGGCCGGAACCTGCGTCAGCTCGAGGGTGTAGCGCCCGTCCTTGAAGGCCTCCGCGACCTTGACGCGGGGCGTACCCGGCTCCTCGTACCAGCGCATGAAGGCGCCCGGATCGGGGATCGAGAAGCAGCCGATGAAGTCCTCGACCGTCGCCGCGGTGCCGTCGAAGCGGGCGAAGTAGTCGTCCATCCCGGCGCGGAAGCGGGGCTCGCCGATCATGGTGTGGATCATGCGGATGAGCTCGGCGCCCTTGTCGTAGACGGTCGAGGTGTAGAGGTTCGAGATCTCGTCGTACCTGTTCGGCCGCACGCAGTGGCGCAGCGGCGAGGCGTCCTCCGGGAACTGCGCCGCGCGCAGCCGCCGCACGTCCGCGATCCGCTTCACCCCCCGGGAGCGCTCGTCGGAGGTGAACTCCTGGTCGCGGAAGACGGTGAGGCCCTCCTTCAGGCAGAGCTGGAACCAGTCGCGGCAGGTGATCCGGTTGCCGGTCCAGTTGTGGAAATATTCGTGGGCGATGACGGTCTCGATGCCGGCATAGTCCTGGTCCGTGGCGACGTCCGGGTCGGCCAGCACGTAGCGGTCGTTGAAGACGTTGAGACCCTTGTTCTCCATCGCCCCCATGTTGAAGTCCGACACCGCGACGATGTTGAAGACGTCGAGGTCGTACTCGCGCCCGAAGCGGGTTTCGTCCCACACCATCGAGCGTTTCAGCGCGTCCATCGCGTAGGTCGCCCGGGGCTCCTTGCCGCGCTCGACGTAGATGTTCAGCTCCACCTTCCGGCCGGACATGGTGGTGAACTCGTCCGTGACCGCGCCGAGGTCGCCGGCGACGAGGGCGAAGAGGTAGGTCGGCTTTGGGAACGGGTCGTGCCAGTGCGCGGTCAGCCGGCCGCCCGACACCTTCCGGTCGACGAGGTTGCCGTTGGACAGCAGGACCTGCTCGCCCTCCGCATCGGAGACCACGAAGACGTCGTAGACCGACAGGACATCGGGGCGGTCGTAGGCGTAGGTGATGCGCCGGTAGCCTTCGGCCTCGCACTGCGTGCAGTAGACGCCGTTGGAGCGGTAGAGGCCCATCAGCTCGGTGTTGTCGTCCGGCGAGACGACGGTGACGAGGGTAAGCGCGAAGGGCTCCGCGGGCGGGGCCTTGAGGACGAACCTGTCCGGGGTCGCCTCGTAGGCGCTCTCGTCGAGCGGTGCGCCGTCGAGCTCCGCCGCCATCAGCGAGAGGCCGTCGCCGGCAAGCTCCAGCGGGCCGCCGCCGACCGGCTCGTACAGCGTCGTCGCGCGCACCACGGTACGCGTCGGGTGGAGGGCGAACATCAGCGAGGTGTGCGGGGCACGGTAGGGCGTCGGCGCGTAGTCCTTGAGGAAGACTGTCTTGCCGGTATCGGTTCGCATGGGGTGCCCTTTCGGTGTCCTACTGCATTGACGTGTGCCTCACTGGCGCCAGCTGCACCAGCCCCGCCGCGCAATGCGCGGCAAATGCGCCGGTCGAACGGGAGGCGGCCCGGAGGTAGGGGAGTCCCCGCCCGGCGGCGCGCCGTGCGTCCCGGGGTCGCGGCAGCGGCCCGCGCGTCAACCCGGTATCTAGGTCACCTGGGGCTCCCCGGCCACGCGCGCCGGGCGTGTCGGCGATGCGTCTCCCGTGCGGGAGCATCCCGGGGTCATCTTGCGCAAACTTACAGCTCTCTACTTAAATATTCGAACCTCTGGTTCTATAAAATGACTTTACGGCCATATTGATGACTGAATCTGTGTGCGCTATAGTGTGATATATTCGCAGTCATATCAGCGCCAGTATTTGGCATCGAGAGGATTTGTCGTGTTTTGGTCTTTGCGTGGGGAGAGAGTGCTCGGACGTGCCACAGACGATTGGCTCCACGGCCGGTTCGGTGACGACACGATCGAGGGGGCCGGGGGGAACGACACGATCCTCGGCGGCACCGGCGACGACGTCCTGCGCGGCGACCGTGACGAGGACACGCTCGGCCACAACCTCGTCCAGAACGGCTCGTTCGAGGATGTGAGCGGCCTGCGCGCCCGCGACTTCGGCTTCGTCGGGACACCCACGGGCTGGACGCTGGAGAACGGCGTCGCCGTCGAGGTGGTCCGCGACGGCTGGGTCGGCATGCCCGCGTCCGACGGCGGCTACTGGGTCGATACCGGGACGGTGGGCTCCGACGTCATCGACATCTCCCAGCAGATCGACGGCGTCGAGGCCGGGGAGACCTATCTCCTGACGTTCGATGCCGGCCAGTGGCGCGCGCCGAGCGACGCGCCGGACGAGACGCTCAACGTCTACTGGAACGGCGAGCTCCTCGGCACCATCCGCCCCGACAGCGTCGACGCCTACGAGACCTTCCAGTTCAACGTCGAAGGCGGCAGCGGCGACGGCACCGGGACCCTGCGCTTCGCCGGTCAGTCCGACGGCACGGCCGACGCGCAGGGCGTCGTCATCGACAATGTCTCGCTGCAGGAGGTCCTCGCCGTCCACGGCAACGACGTCCTGTTCGGCGGCTGGGGCGACGACACCATCTTCGGCGACGGCGGCAACGACCGCATCATCGGCGGCTTCGGCAACGACGTCACCACCGGCGGGGAGGGGCACGACACCTTCGTCATCGGGGTGCGTCACGGCCACGACATCATCACCGACTTCGACCTCGACGAGGACGTGATCGCGCTGCGCTTCCTGCGATTCATGCTGGACGACGGGGAGACGGCGCGCGACGCGGTCGACATCACCCAGGTCGGCGATGACGCCCAGATCGCCTACGGACACGCGACGGTGCTCCTGCTCGGCGTGAATGCCAACCTCCTGACGGACGACCACTTCATCTGACGGGCGGCGTTCTGCGCTTTGCTCGGCTCCGCCAATGGGCCTATGAAGCCCCCTTCGGATGCCCTGCGGGAGGAGAAACATGTCAGCCGTCGCCGAACCCCAGAACGTGAAGGACAAGAAGGTTGCGTTTCAGTGGGATGACCCCTTCCAGCTCGAGACGCAGCTCACCGAAGACGAACGTCTGATCCGCGAGACCGCCAACGCCTACGCGCAGGAAAAGCTCCAGCCCCGCGTGATGGAGGCCTGGCGCAACGAGCATACCGACCGCGAGATCTTCAACGAGATGGGCGAGCTCGGCCTTCTGGGCGTGACGGTGCCGGAGGAGTACGGCGGCGTCGGCGCCGGCTACGTCTCCTACGGCCTCGTCGCCCGCGAGGTCGAGCGCGTCGATTCGGGCTACCGCTCGATGATGAGCGTCCAGTCCTCGCTGGTGATGTACCCTATCTACGCCTACGGCGACGAGGCGCAGCGCATGAAGTGGCTGCCCAAGCTCGCTTCCGGCGAGTTCGTCGGCTGCTTCGGCCTGACGGAGCCGGACGCCGGCTCCGACCCCGGCGGCATGAAGACCCGCGCGGTGAAGGTCGACGGCGGCTACAAGCTCTCCGGCGCCAAGACCTGGATCTCCAACTCGCCGATCGCCGACGTGTTCGTCGTCTGGGCGAAGTCCGAGGCGCATGACGGCGCGATCCGCGGCTTCGTGCTCGAGAAGGGGATGAAGGGGCTCGAGGCGCCGAAGATCGAGGGCAAGATCTCGCTGCGCGCCTCGGTCACCGGCATGATCATGATGGACGAGGTGTTCGTGCCGGAGGAGAACCTCCTGCCGAACGTGTCCGGCCTCAAGGGGCCGTTCGGCTGCCTCAACCGCGCCCGCTACGGCATCTCCTGGGGCGCGATGGGTGCCGCCGAGGACTGCTGGCACCGCGCCCGGCAGTACACGCTCGACCGCAAGCAGTTCGGCAAGCCCCTCGCCGCGACCCAGCTCGTCCAGAAGAAGCTCGCCGACATGATGACCGAGATCACCCTCGGCCTTCAGGGCTCGCTGCGCGTCGGCCGACTGTTCGACGAAGGGCAGATGGCGCCGGAGATGATCTCCATCGTCAAGCGCAACAACTGCGGCAAGGCACTCGAGATCGCCCGCATCGCCCGTGACATGCACGGCGGCAACGGCATCTCCGAGGAGTACCACGTCATCCGCCACATGGTGAACCTCGAGACGGTCAACACCTACGAGGGCACCCACGACGTGCACGCGCTGATCCTCGGCCGCGCCCAGACAGGCCTGCAGGCGTTCTTCTGATCCGGCCGCGCGCCTCGGCCTCCGGGCCGGGGCGCCGACGGGCGCCGTCCCGCCCGGGAAGGCGGTGCCCCGAAGATGCGAGGGGGGTTCCCCCCTCGCGCTCCCTCCGCCTCGCCGGCAGGCAGGCGGTTCAGGTCAGACGGCCGCGAAGGGCGGCCGGCTGTTCTGAACCACCCGGTCCAGCCTGGTGAGGGCCAGGGCCGCGTCAAGGGTGAAGGCTTCGCCCGCGCTGCGCGCGCCCTTGACCCGGCCCTGGCCCTCGGGCCGTGCCGGGTCGGGATCTGGCGGAGCAGGAAGAGGGCGGGGGCGGCGTGCGCCCTCAGACGACGCCGGCGCGCAGCAGGTCGTGCATGTGCAGGATGCCGACCAGCTTGCCCTCGTCCGTCACGAAGAGGGTGGAGATCTTCGCCGAGTTCATCGCCTCCAGCGCGGCACCCGCCAGCACGTCCTTCTCGATCGTTTTCGGCGCCTTGCTCATCACGCTCTCGACCGGACGGCGCAGGATGTCGTTCTCCAGATGTCGGCGCAGGTCGCCGTCGGTGACGATGCCCGTCAGCGACCCCTCGGCGTCGACGACGCCGACCGTGCCGAACCCCTTCGCCGACATCGCGATGATCGCCTCGCTCATCGGCGTGCCCACCTTGACGAGCGGCACCTCCTGCCCGGTGTGCATCAGGTCGCCGACGAACTGGAGCCGCGCGCCGAGGCGTCCGCCGGGGTGGAAGGTGTGGAAATCCGTTGGCGTGAAGCCGCGCCGCTCAAGTAGCGCCACCGCCAGCGCGTCCGCCATCGCGAGCTGCGCCACCGCCGATGAGGTGGGGGCGAGGCCGAGCGGGCACGCCTCGGCGCCGATCGGCAGCGCCAGCGCGACGTCCGCCGCGCGGCCCAGCGTCGACTTCGCGTTCGACGTGATCGCGATCACCGACACGCGGAAGCGCTTCGCGTAGGAGAGGATCGAGGCCATCTCCTTCGTTTCGCCGGACCAGGAGAGGGCGAGAATGACGTCGGCGCGCGTGATCATGCCGAGGTCGCCGTGGCTCGCCTCCGCCGGGTGGACGAACTGCGCCGGCGTCCCCGTCGAGGCGAGCGTCGCCGCGGCCTTTGCGGCGATATGTCCGGACTTGCCCATGCCGGTGACGACGATTCGCCCCTCGCACCCCGCCATCAGGTCGACCGCGCGGGCCACCTCGCGGCCGAGAGGGCCGGCCATCGCGTCCGCAAGGAGCGCCATGGCGCTGATTTCCGTGCGGATCGTCCGCTCCGCGGAGGCTTTGACGTCCGCCTCGTGCGGGCTCCCCCTCAACTCGACGACCGTCATCGCCACTTCCTTCACTGTTCCGGCTACACTGTACCGCAGATTGACCCGCGCTTTATGCGGATGAGACTTGCCATTCAAGGTGAGGATGGCCTTAACGGTTTGCCAGCGATCGTCCGGTATGCGCTTTCCTCAGAGAGTTGGAGTCGCGCTTTATGGTTTCAGGAGACATTGCCTTCAATCGCGTGCTGGCGTCTGCCGCGCTCGTGGCGGTGATGCTGTTTATCCCCCACCACGCTCGCGCCGACGCGTTTTCGTCGTGCGTGGCGTCGAAGTGGCCCGCCGCCAGGTCAGCCGGGGTCACCCGCGCGACCTTCGACGCGGCGACGCGGGATCTGCGTCCCGACCCCGACACGGTGCGCCTGTCCAATCACCAGTCGGAGTTCGTCAAGCCGATCTGGGAGTATCTGGACACCGCCGTCTCCGAGAAGCGCGTGCGCGAAGGCCGTGCCGCCTATGCGAAGTATCGCGATACGCTGAGCGCGATCTCGGCCCGCTACAAGGTCGACCCCGAGGTGATCGTGGCGATCTGGGGCATGGAGACGAGCTACGGCTCCCATATGGGCGACCACAACGCCGTCCGCGCGGCCGCGACCCTCGCCTGCAACGGCAGCCGCCGGTCCTCGTTCTGGACCGACCAGTTCGCCGCCGCGCTGAAGATCGCGCAGGACGGGCACGTGCCGCTCGACCAGATGAACTCGTCGTGGGGTGCGGCGATGGGGCACACCCAGTTCATCCCGACGAGCTGGCAGGCCTACGCCGCCGACTTCGACGGTGACGGCAAGCGCGACATCTGGCGCTCGATCCCCGACGCCTTCGCTTCCACCGCCAACTACCTCGCCAAGTCCGGCTGGAACTATCAGGAGACGTGGGGCTACGAGGTCGTCGTCCCGCGCAACTTCGATCACCGCAAGGCCGATTCGAAGCAGAAGCGGACCCTCGCCCAGTGGGAGGCGCTCGGCATCAAGCGCGCCGGCGGCGCGAGCTGGCCGCGCCCCAGCGATCAGGCCTACCTGCTCTATCCGGCGGGGGCGAACGGGCCGGCCTTCCTGATGCTGCACAACTTCGACGTCATCAAGCGCTACAACAACGCGGACGCCTACGCGCTCGGCGTCGGCCACCTGGCCGACCGGATCATCGGCGGCGGCGACTTCAATCAGAGCTGGCCGAAGGACGAGAAGCCGCTGACGCGCGCTCAGGTCAAGGAAGTGCAGTCGCTGCTCACCCGGCGCGGATTCTCCACCGGCGGCATCGACGGCTCGGTCGGGCCGATGACCCGCGACGCGATCCGCGCCTACCAGTCCTCCGGCGGCAAGGTGCCGGACGGCTACGCCTCCACCCAGCTCCTCCAGGACCTTCAGCGTCGCTGATCCAGGCCCGAGCGCGACCCGGCGGCGCCTGTCTGCGGCGCCGCTGAGCGGCTGCGGGTTCCGCACCCCGACTGGGTCGGGACCCCTCCGGGCGGCGCAGAACCGCGATCACGGAATGCTTCAGGTCTGAAGCGCGACGTGATCCGGCCCGACCTAACCTCCTGCCGGATCGACACTATAACACTTTCGGTCGCCTGTTTCCGGCGACCGGAGTGAGTCCATGTCCCTGATGTCCTCGCCTTCGCGGGATCCGTCCGCAGGAAGCCCCGTCGTGCGCAGGCGCCACGGTCATTCAAGCGGTATGGCGCGGGCGCGTCGGGATGGCTCCGCTTCATTGCTGAATTTCGATCGATCGGACCTGTTCGTCGCCGCTGGCCGATTCGCCGCAGCGACGCGGCGCGCCGATTCGCGGCGGCGTCCGACCGTGGTGGGGCAAATTCGCCACGGCGGCGGCGAAGTAGCTGGTTGTCCGGACAAATCGTCCTATGTGCGGCGCCGTGGTCGTGGCGGCCCGGCAATCCTTCACATGCGACGATTTTATCCCGAAAGTCGGTCGTTCCCGGAGGCGTAGGACCCGTCCGGATGTGCCTCGACATCTGATATATCGATTATGTCTCAGCGGCTTGAAAGGTTCCGTCAGGGCTGGTCTGCACAATTAAGAGTGGCGTGCGGGAGGGGTGCGATGCATCTATCCTATAGAGTAATGGAGGTGTCGGCACATGGCGCCGAGTATGAGTGACAAGGCGGCGTTCGCGTCCGTGGTGGTGCGCCGTCTGCGCCGTTCCGAAATGAACCTGGTCATCGATCATTTCATGCGGCTCGATGACGAGAGCCGGCGCCGGCGCTTCTGCCGTCCGGTGAACGATGCCTACCTCAGAAGCTACGTGATGGGCGAAAAGTACCGCCCGGGCCACATCGAGGGCGTGTTCGTCGACGGTGTGCTTCGCGGGATCGCCGAGCTGCGCCCGCTGGGCGGCGAGTATCGCGGCCACGCGGAGGCGGCGTTCAGCGTGGAGCTGCCGTTCCAGCGGCGCGGCCTCGGGACCAGGCTGTTCGAACGGCTGGTACTTCGCGCCCGCAACCATGGCATCCATACGCTGTCGATGGCCTGCCTTCCCGAGAACCGGGCGATGCAGACGCTGGCGCGGCGCCTCGGCGGCTCCATCGTGCGCTGGCCGGGCGAGATGCAGGGAACCCTCACCGAGGAACCGGCGAACGTCTTCTCCATGGCGCGCGAGGCCGTCGCCGAGATGGCCGGAACGGCGTTCGCGACGCTCGACTGGTGGGCCCGCTACGACCCGACCGGCTGGATGCCCCGCCGTGCCCCGTCGCGCAGCCGCGCGGCCTGAAACGTGGCCGTGGGCCACGCGCCGGGCCGGATCGCCGGCCGGCGCACCGGATGGTCCACAGCTTGAGCCATAGGCCGGAGAGGGGAGGTTACCCTGCCTCCCCGGACAGTCCCGGATCCGAAATTTCTTATTTTTGGCGGTATCTTGCGCATGCTGTCGTCTTATCGACGGGGTGCGAAACGAACCCGACTTAACATCGGCCTGATAAAACGCCGGGAGCGGGTTTGAATTTTCCGAGTAATGTCGTCACGGTGTGATCGAGCGCTGCCACAGGGGTGGCCGCAGCGGTTCCACGAGAGGCCCCGTGACTGTCCTCGACGTACGTGATCTGGTCGTTGAGTACCACGCCGATGGGATCGTGCGTGCGGTGGATGGGGTGTCGTTCGCGATCCCGCAGGGCAAGACCGTCGCCGTCGTCGGCGAATCAGGTTCGGGCAAGTCGACGATCAGCCAGGCCGTGATGGGCCTCCTGCCGCCGGTGGCGAAGGTGTCCGGCCAGATCCTCTTCCGCGACGACCGCGACGTCGGCGCCGAGACGATCGATCTCGCGAAGCTCCCGCGCAACGGCGCGGCCATGCGCGACATCCGCGGCAACCGGATCGCGATGATCTTCCAGGAGCCGATGACGAGCCTGTCGCCGCTCCACACGATCGGCGACCAGATCGGCGAGGCGGGCCGGCTCCACCGCGGCATGGACCGGGCCCAGGCGCGCGAGGCGACGCGGGACATGCTGCGCCTCGTGCGCTTCCCCGACCCGGACCGCGCGGTCGACGCCTATCCGTTCGAGCTGTCCGGCGGGCTGCGCCAGCGCGCCATGATCGCGATGGCGATGATGTGCCGCCCGGCGCTCCTCATCGCCGACGAGCCGACCACCGCGCTCGACGTCACGATCCAGGCCGAAATCCTCAAGCTGCTGCGCGACGTGCAGGACGAGCTGGGGATGTCGATCCTCCTCATCACGCACGACTTCGGCGTCGTCGCGAACATGGCCGACGAGATCGTCGTCGTGTACCACGGGCGCGTGGTGGAGCGGGGATCCGCGCGGGAGATCTTCACCGCGCCGGAGCACCCCTACCTCAAGGCGCTCCTCCACGCCGTGCCGACCTTCGCGATGACCGAGCGGTTGTCGCCGATCCGGCCGATCAAGCCGCAGCTCGGCGCGTTCGGCAAGCCGTGCCCCGGCGCGCCCGGCACGCCGCTGATCAAGGTCGACAACGTGGTGAAGACCTTCCGCCTCAAGAAGGGCGGCTTCTTCTCGCCGCCGCGGACGCTTCGCGCCATCGACCAGGTCTCGTTTACCATCAACACCGGGGAGTGCCTCGGCCTGGTGGGCGAATCGGGCTCCGGCAAGACGACGATGGCGATGGCCATCATGCGCGCCTTCCCGCCGACGTCCGGGAGCGTGAGCCTCAATACGCCGAACGGCTGGCGCGACCTCGCGAGCCTCTCGGGCGCGGAGCTCGCGGCCTACCGCAAGCGCGTGCAGCTCGTCTTCCAGGATCCGTTCTCCTCGCTCAACCCGCGCATGTCGGTGAACGAGATCATCCGCGAGCCGATGGTGATCCATGACGTCGGCACCGCCGAGGAGCGCGCGGCGCGCGTGCGCGACCTGATGGGCCTCGTCGGCCTCGACCCCAAGATGCTGCGGCGCTACCCGCACTCGCTGTCGGGCGGGCAGCGCCAGCGCGTCGGGATCGCCAGGGCGCTCGCCCTGCGTCCGGACCTCCTCGTCTGCGACGAGCCGGTGTCGGCGCTCGACGTCTCGGTCCAGGCGCAGGTTCTCAATCTTTTGACCGACCTGCGGCGCGAGTTGAACCTCACCTACCTCTTCGTCAGCCATAATCTTGCCGTGGTCGACTATCTCGCAACCCGCATCGCCGTGATGTGCCACGGCCGCCTCGTCGAACTCGGCGGCACGCGCGCGGTGATCGACAATCCGCAGCACCCCTATACCCAGGCCCTCCTGACCGCGGTTCCGGACGCGAACCTCGACAGGCCGCTCGATTTCAAGAAGCTGTCGGCGGGCCGTGCGTCGGATCCGTCGGCGTGGCCCGAGCCTTATCGTCTGGAGCCCGGCCAGGTGCCCGTCATGATCGAACGGGAGCCGGGGCATTTCGTCTGCGCGCCCGGAGAGGCGCCGAGCATGAAGGACGCCGCATGATCCGCTTCGTCGTTGCCTTGGGACTCGTTGTCTTGGCGGCGTTGCCGGTATCGGCTCAGACCGTGCAACTGGTCGAGACCGAGACGCTCTCCCGCACGCACACCGGCCTGCCTCCGGTCACCGAGCGTGTGCCGGAGGAGCCGTACATCGTCGATCTCGCCGCCAAGGGCCGCAAGGTCGGCAAGCACGGCGGCGACCTGAAGACGATGATCGGCCGGTCGAAGGACGTGCGGCTCATCAACGTGTGGGGCTACGCCCGCCTCGTCGGCTACGACGAGCAATACCAGCTGAAGCCGGACATCCTCAAGGCGGTCGACGAGGAGGAGGGGCGTGTCTTCACCCTCCACCTGCGCAAGGGCCACAAGTGGTCGAACGGCGAGCCGTTCACCTCCGAGGACTTTCGCTACTGGTTCGAGGACATCCTCACCAACACCGAGCTGACGCCGACGCCGAGCCCCTTCATGCTGGTGGACGGCAAGCTGCCGACCTTCGAGGTGGTCGACGAGACCACGGTCCGCTTCGCCTGGGACAAGCCGAACCCGAACTTCCTGCCGTCGCTGGCGCAGGCCCGTCCGCCGTTCATCTACCGCCCGGCGCACTACCTGAAGCAGTTCAATCCCAAGTACGGCGACCCGGAGAAGATCGAGCAGATGGTCCGGGAGGCGAAGGTCCGATCCTGGGCGCCGCTGCACAATCTCAAGGACGAGATGTACGACGCGTCCAACCCGGACCTGCCGTCGCTCCAGCCCTGGGTCCTGTCGGCGGACACCAACGACCGCCGCGCCGTCATGGTGCGCAACCCGTACTTCCACCGCGTCACCACCGAGGGCCAGCAGCTTCCCTACATCGACCGCGTGATCATGAACGTGGTCGACGGCGGGCTGATCGCCACCAAGGTGCAGGCGGGCGACGCGGACCTGCAGGCCCGCGGCCTCGTCTTCGCCGACCTCCCGGTGCTGAAGCGGGGCGAGAAGTCGCGGGGCTACACCGCCGGGCTGTGGCCGCAGGCCAACGCTTCGGCCATCGCGATCTACCCGAACCTCACGGTCAACGACCCCGAGCTCCGCACGCTCTTCCGCGACCGCCGCTTCCGCGAGGCGCTGTCGCTCGGCATCGACCGGGAGCTCCTCAACCGGGTGCTCTACTTCGGGCTCGGCCAGCCGTCGGCCAATATCGTGCTGCCCGAGAGCCCGCTCTACAGCGAGGCCGTCGCCGCGCCGCCGCCCTACGACACAGACAAGGGCAACAAGCTGCTGGACGAGATCGGCCTCACCAAGCGCAACGCGGAGGGGATCCGTCTCCTGCCGGACGGACGGCCGCTGGAGCTGATCATCGAGACGGCAGGCGAGGACGCGATCCAGATCGACGCGCTGGAGCTCATCAAGGACGGCTGGCGCGAGCTGGGCGTCGCGCTCTTCCCGCGTCCCTCGCAGCGCGACGTGATGCGCAGCCGCGCCTTTTCCGGCGACCTCGCGATGAGCGTCTGGCTCGGCTACGACAACGGCATCCCGTCCGAGACGATGCCCCCGGTGGAGCGCGTTCCAACCTCCGAGCAGTTCCTGACGGGGCCGGCGTGGGGCGCCTGGGTGACGAGCGGCGGCCAGTCGGGCGAGAAGCCGGACTATGAGCCGGTCGTGAAGCTCCTCGAGGCCAACAACACCTGGATGACCTCGGAGAACGCGGCCGAACGTGAGGCCGCGTGGATGGAGATCCTGCGGATCCACGGGGAGGAGGTGCTGACGCTGGGCACCGTCCAAGGCGTGGTGCAGCCGGTGGTGATCTCGAATTCGCTGAAGAATGTGCCCATGAAGGCCACCTACGGCTGGGATCCGGGCGCGCAATTTGGCATCTATCGGCCGGACGAGTTCTTCTTCGCGGACAGCGAATAAGAGGCACTAGGGGACGACCATGCTCGCCTACATCCTGCGCCGGCTGGCGGGCATGATCCCGACCCTTCTGGTCATCTCGGTGCTCATCTTCCTGATCATCGAGCTGCCCCCCGGTGACTACCTCTCGAACCAGATCGAGCAGCTCCGGGTGCAGGGCGAGACGGCGTCGATCGCCAAGCTCGAGTTCCTGCGCAAGGAGTTCGCGCTCGACCGGCCGTTCCTGGAGCGCTACGGCGTCTGGGTCGGCATCTGGCCCGGTCCCAATGGGTTCGACGGGATCCTGCAGGGCAACTACGGCTGGTCGTTCGAGTACTCCAAGCCGGTGGAGCAGGTGGTGTCGGGGACGCTGCTCCTCACGGTGATCCTCAACTTCGCCTCGATCCTCTTCGTCTACATCGTCTCGTTCCCCATCGGCATCTACTCCGCCACGCGGCAGTACTCCTGGGGGGACTACGGCTTCACGCTGCTCGGCTACATCGGCCTCGCGACGCCGAACTTCCTGCTCGGACTGATCCTGCTCTTCTTCATGAACGAGTGGTTCGGGGTCTCGATCGGCGGGATGATGGCGCCGCAGTTCGTCGGCCAGCCGATCAGCGTCGACAAGGTCCTCTCCATCCTTGCCCACCTCGTGGTGCCGACCGTCGTCATCGGCACCGCGGGGACGGCGGCGATGATCCGGCGCCTTCGGGCCAACCTCCTCGACGAGCTGCACCGGCAGTACGTCACCACCGCGCGGGCCAAGGGCCTGTCGGAGAGCCGGACGGTGCTGAAATACCCGCTGCGCATGGCGCTGAACCCCTTCATCTCCGACATCGGCAACCTCATCCCCTCGCTGGTTTCGGGCTCGGTCATCGTCTCGGTGGTGCTCAACCTGCCGACGGTGGGCCCGGTGCTCCTCGGCGCGCTGCAGTCGCAGGACCAGTACCTCGCCGGGTTCATCCTCCTCTTCGTGGCGATGCTGACGCTGATCGGCATGCTGGTGTCGGACATTCTCCTGGCGCTGCTCGACCCCCGGATCAGGCTCGGTCAGGAGGCCGCGTCGTGAAGGAGCAGCAGATCGTGGACCCGGCCGCGAACCTCCCGGAGCTCCCGAGCCGCTACGTCGACCGCGCGCCCTTCGACCCGACCGACGCCGAGGCGCTGACGCCGGAGCAGGAGCGCTATTTCCAGGCCTCGCAGTGGCGCATCATCTGGTGGCGCTTCCGCCGGCACCGGATCGCCGTCTGGTCGCTCGTCATCCTGGGCCTCTTCTACCTCTGCGTCCCGTTCGCCGAGCCGATCGCGCCCTACGACCCCAACATGCGAAACGCGCAGTTCCTCTACGCGCCGCCGCAGCCGCCGCGGATCGTCCACGACGGCGCGCTGCACCTGCCGTTCGTCTACCCGATGCGGGCCGAGCTCGACCTCGACACGCTGCGCTGGAACTATATCGAGGACCGGGAGAACCCGCAGAACATCCGCCTCTTCTGCATGGCGGGCGAGTACACGATGTGGGGCTTCATCGAGGGGCGCTTCCACGTCATCTGCCCGCCGAAGGGCGGCACGATGTTCTTCGCAGGCACCGACCGGCTGGGCCGCGACGTCTTCTCCGGCCTCGTCCACGGGGCGCGCATCTCGCTGACGGTCGGCCTCGTCGGCATCACAATCTCGATCCTGCTCGGCATGTTCTTCGGCGGCATCGCCGGCTATTTCGGCGGCATCATCGACAGTGTGATCATGCGGCTGATCGAGATCCTGCGCTCGCTGCCGGAGCTTCCGCTGTGGATGGCGCTGTCGGCGGCACTGCCGGTGACCTGGCCGCCGCTGTGGATCTACTTCGGCATCACCATCATCCTAGGCCTGCTCGACTGGCCGGGTCTCGCCCGCGCGGTCCGCTCCAAGCTCCTGTCGCTGCGGGAGGAAGACTACGCCAAGGCCGCCGTGCTGATGGGGGCGAAGCCGAGGCGCATCATCACGCGCCACCTCCTGCCGGGCTTCTCGAGCCACCTGATCGCCTCGGCGACGCTCTCGGTTCCGACGATGATTCTCGGCGAGACGGCGCTGTCGTTCCTGAACCTCGGATTGCAGCGCCCGGCGATCTCCTGGGGCGTCCTTCTCAACGAGGCGCAGAACATCACCGTGGTGACGATCTACCCCTGGCTGATGGCTCCGGTGGTGCCGATCATCATCGTCGTCCTGGCGTTCAACTTCCTCGGCGACGGCCTGAGGGACGCCGCCGATCCGTACAAGCACTGAGGTTCAGTGCCTCAGACCCCACGCCTTGGTGAGCGGGCCGTCGGTACCGTAGATCGGGTCTGACTCGGGAAGCGGGACCCGCGCGACCTGCGCCGCGGCCTCGTCCATGGGCAACGCGGCGGCGCTGAGAGTGGTGTAGTCCTCCTGACCGGCAGGGTAGGCGCCGCAAACCTTGAAGTCCGGAGCGCCGCTCAGGAAGCAGTGGCCGGTGCCGGCCGGCAGCACCAGGACGTCGCCGGTCTCGACGCGGATCCGCTCGCCGGACGCTCCGCCGATCATCAGCTCGGCCGAGCCCGAGATGCAGGCGAGGGCCTCGTGTGCGTCGGGGTGGTAGTGGTGGAAGGGGAAGACGCCCCAGGTCCACATGCCGCCCCAGCCGTTCGAGGCGTAGATCTCCCGCGCGTCGCCCGGGCCGGTGCCGGGAGCCAGCGCCTTGCGGATCGCGACCATGGGAAGGTCGGGGTGGTTGGGGATCCCGTCCGCCGGCGGGAAGCACCGCGAAACCACCTCGGCGTGGTCGAGCGTCCTGGTGCCCATGGTCGTCTCCTCTATCTTATGTTGTTTTAGGAGGAGACTTGGGGCAGGGACCTAGGACGGTCCAGATCCGCTGAGGTGAAGGATCTTTCGCGCCACGTAGATCGACAGCGGAATCGACAGGACCGCGCCCGAGACCGCGGCGACGACGATCCAGAACCCGGTCCCGTAGCCCGGCGTCACCAGGCAGAGGACGATGAGGACGCCCATCACGGTCGGTGCGACGATGGTGTGGACGATGGCGGTAACCTTGAGCACGGCCGAGCCTCCTCTATGGTGATCGCCCCATCACACTCCGCTGGCGGGCGTCTGCATTGATCGAACGCAAGAGCGGGCGCGTGGCGACGTTGCGCGGCGCGCGAAAGGGGTGGTACGGGACGCCCGGATTGCTGGAGCCGCCATGTCCGTCGACACTGAAACCGTGCGCCGCGTCGCGCACCTCGCACGCCTCAAGATGGGCGATGAAGAGTTGGAGCGCCTGAAGGGCGACATGAACGCCATCCTCGGCTTCGTCGAGCAACTCGGCGAAGTGGACGTGGAGGGGGTCGAGCCGATGACCTCCGTCGTCGACGCCTCGCTGAAGCGCCGCGACGATGTCGTGACGGACGGCGGATACCCGGACCGTGTGCTCGCCAACGCGCCGGAAGCGGCGGACGGCTTCTATCTCGTGCCGAGGGTCGTCGAATGAGCCTGACCGATCTGACGCTCGCCGAGGCGCGCGACAAGCTCGCCGCCAAGGAAATCCGCGCCACCGAACTGACGGACGCCTACATCGGCGCCATCGAGGCGACGACGTCCCTCAACGCCTACGTGCTGCCGACGCCCGACAAGGCGCGCGCCATGGCCAAGGCCTCGGACGAGAAGCTCGCCGCCGGGCAGGGCGGTCCGCTCGAGGGCGTGCCGCTCGGCATCAAGGACCTCTTCTGCACCGAGGGCGTGCGCACGACGGCCGCGTCGAAGATTCTCGGCAACTTCGTGCCGCCGTACGAGTCGACCGTCACCGCCAACCTCTGGAAGGCGGGCGCGGTCTGCCTCGGCAAGCTGAACCTCGACGAGTTCGCCATGGGCTCGTCCAACGAGACCAGCGCGTTCGGCCCGGTGCTGAACCCGTGGGGCAGCGACAACCGGCGCCTGGTGCCGGGCGGCTCGTCGGGCGGTTCGGCGGCGGCGGTCTCGGCGCACCTGTGCGCCGCGGCGACGGCGACGGACACCGGCGGCTCGATCCGCCAGCCGGCCGCGCTGACCGGCACGGTGGGGCTGAAGCCGACCTACGGGCGCTGCTCGCGCTGGGGCATCGTCGCCTTCGCGTCCTCGCTGGACCAGGCCGGTCCGATCACCCGCGACGTGCGCGACGCCGCGATCATGCTGAAGCACATGGCCTCGGTGGACGACAAGGACTCCACCTCCGTCGACCTCCCGGTCGCCGACTACGAGGCCGCGCTCGAAGGGTCGGTGAAGGGCAAGAAGATCGGCATTCCGAAGGAATACTCGATCGACCCGATGCCGGAGGAACTCGCCGCCTTCTGGAAGAAGGGCGAGGACTGGCTGCGTGCCGCGGGGGCGGAGATCGTCCATGTCTCGCTGCCGCACACCAAGTACGCGCTGGCGGCCTACTACATCGTCGCCCCGGCGGAGGCGTCCTCCAACCTCGCCCGCTACGACGGCGTGCGCTACGGGCTGCGCGTCCCGGGCGAGGACATCATCGACATGTACGAGTCGACCCGTGCGGCCGGCTTCGGCGACGAGGTGAAGCGGCGCATCCTGATCGGCACCTACGTGCTGTCGGCGGGCTACTACGACGCGTACTACCTGCGCGCCCAGAAGGTCCGCACGCTCATCAAGCGCGACTTCGAGAACGTCTTCCACCAGGGCGTCGACGCGCTCCTGACGCCGACGGCGCCGAGCCCGGCGTTCGAGATCGGCGGCAAGCAGGACCCGGTGGAGATGTACCTCAACGACATCTTCACCGTCCCTGTGAACATGGCCGGCCTGCCGGGCATCTCGGTGCCCGCCGGCCTCGCCGACGGGCTGCCGCTGGGCCTGCAGCTCATCGGCCGCCCGTTCGACGAGGCCGGCCTCATGCCGCTCGCCCGCGCGCTGGAAGACGCCGCCGGCCGGTTCGTGCCGCAGAAGGCCGCGTAAGGCAGCCGCCAGCTCGCGGCCGCATCACGGTGCGGCCGCGCTCCCCCGAGGGGGCGGTTTCTGCGGAGTGTGTCGGGGCCTGCGCTGCGGCCCTCCTACTTCTCGGCGGCGGTGACGATGCCGGTCAGCCCCGCCTCGTAGATGCCGTCGATCACCTTCACCGCCTCGTCCTCGCTGGCGCCGGACGGGTCGAAGGAGCCGGTCCAGTCGATGCGCGAACCGTCGCCGTCGGCGGTGACGACGATCGTCGATTCGTAGTTGGCGACCGGCAGCGGGCTCTCGATGATCTTGTAGGTATATTCCATCGCGTCGTCGTCCCGGCCGACGAGGTCCTCGACGATGGTGCCGCCGCCTTCCAGGCTCAGCGTGCGGCGCATGGTGCCGTCATGTTCGGAGAGCTCGCACTTGGCGACGGCCGGATGCCAGGTGGCGATGGCGCAGAAGTCGCCCACGGCCTCCCACGCGGCGGCGGGCGCGGCCGATGTCGTCACGCTGCGCGCGGCGTCGGCGGCGAGCGAGGGCCCGGCCACGAGGGCGGCGAGCGAGGTGCCGAGCGTCAGGGCGAGCGCGGTGTTGAGAGCGGTGCGGGTCATTGGTCCTCCCATCGGTGCCGGCGGCTCGAATCGGCCGCCCGGTCGTTGATGGAAGGAGCGTCACTCTTTCTGCGGCCGGCTCAACCCCCGCTTTAGGATGGCGTGTGGGCTTTGCCCCAGACCTCTTCGACCCGCGCGTCGCGGCCGCAGTTCCAGCGATAGTAGCGGTACTTCAGCGGGTTCTTCTCGTAGTAGTCCTGGTGGTAGTCCTCCGCCGGGTAGAACGGGCCGGCGGCCTCGATCGGCGTCACGATGGCTTCGTGCAGCGCCGCCGCCGCGTCGGCCTTCGCAGCCTCGGCCGCCTCGCGCTGCGCCTCGTCGCCGACGAAGATCGCGGTGCGGTAGCTCTCGCCGCGGTCGCAGAACTGGCCGCCCGCGTCCGTCGGGTCGACGTGGCGGAAGAAGTAGTCCACCAGCGTGCGGTAGGAGACCCTGGCGGGGTCGTAGGTGACTTTCACCGCCTCGTAGTGGCCGGTGTTCTCGTGGCTCACCTGCTGGTAGGTCGGGTTGGCGACGTGGCCGCCGGTGTAGCCGGACTGCGTCGCGACCACGCCCTTCACCTTGTCGAAGTCGGACTCCACGCACCAGAAGCAGCCGCCGGCGAAGATCGCCGTCGCCGTCGGGCCGGTTGCGGCCTGGCGGGCCTTGTCGCCGCCCGCGTCGGCGCTCAGGATACCCGCCGTCAGTCCCGTCGCCAGGGCCAGCGCGGTCAGCACGGCGCGCACGAATTTCGTCATAGCGATGACCACCTCAGTTTCCACCCCATGTAATTACGCTTTCGCAGGGTCCTATGGGCCGTGACGCATTCGTTACCTTTTGCGGCGGGAGGCGCGGTCCCACTTGGGGGGAGTGGTCTCAGCGCCCGAGTGTGCCATTTAGGCGCGGAAACGGGCGGGCCGCCTCAAACGGTCCCAACGGAGCCTTCCATGGATACCATTCTATCGGTCGAGAGGCTGAGTAAGACGTACGCCTCCGGCCACACCGCGTTGAAGGACGTGTCCCTCGACATTCGGCGCGGTGAAATTCTGGCCCTCCTGGGGCCCAACGGCGCCGGCAAGACGACGCTGATCTCCGTCATCTGCGGTCTGGTGAAGCCCACCAGCGGGCGCGTCACCGTCGACGGTGCCGACATCGTCGAGGACTATCGCAAGGCGCGCTCCCTGATCGGCCTCGTGCCGCAGGAGGTGACGCTCGAGCCGTTCGAGAAGGTGGGGACGGACGTCGCCTTCTCCCGCGGCCTGCACGGCAAGCGCGCCGACAGGGCCTACATGGAGAAGCTGCTGCGCACGCTGTCCCTGTGGGACAAGCGCGATTCGCCGATCCTCGCCCTGTCCGGCGGGATGAAGCGGCGCGTCCTGATCGCCAAGGCGCTCGCGCACGAGCCGCGCATCCTCTTCCTCGACGAGCCGACGGCGGGCGTCGACGTCGAGCTTCGCAAGGACATGTGGGCCGCCGTGCGCGAGCTGCAGCGCCAGGGCGTCACCATCATCCTCACCACCCACTACATCGAGGAGGCGGAGGCGATCGCCGAGCGCGTCGGCATCATCTCCAGCGGCGAGCTGCTCCTCGTCGAGGAGAAGGACCAGCTGATGGCCCGCATGGGCCGCCGCCAGCTCACAATGACGCTCGCCGAGCCGCTGAAGCGCATTCCGGACATTCTCGCCGGCTATGATCTCGCCCTCGAGACGGACGGGCGGTCGCTCGTCTGGAGCGGCAGCGGCGGCGAGGAGCCTGTCGGCGCGCTCTTCAGGGACGTGGCGGCGGCGGGGCTCACGCTCTGCGACGTGGAGACCGACCAGCGCTCGCTGGAGGACATTTTCGTGGAGCTGGTCTCGGCCGACGAGCGCGCGCACCAGACCCGAGAGGCGGCCGAATGAACACCTACGCCATCTGGGCGATCTACCGGCACGAGATGAGCCGGGCCTTTCGCACCACGTTGCAGTCCCTCGTGGCGCCGGTCATCACCACGTCGCTCTATTTCGTCGTGTTCGGCGGGGCCATCGGCTCGCGCATCCAGGAGGTCGAGGGGGTCTCCTACGCGTCCTTCATCGTGCCGGGCCTCATCATGCTGACGGTGCTGACGCAGTCGGTCACCAACGCGGCGTTCGGCATCTTCTTTCCGAAGTTCATCGGCTCGATCTACGAGTACCTCTCCGCGCCGATCTCCTTCTACGAGCTGACGATCGGCTTCGTCGGCGCGGCGGCGACGAAGTCCGTCCTCATCGGCCTCATCATCCTCGCGACGGCAACGGCGTTCGTGGACGTCCACATCGCCTACCCGGTGGCGATGGTGCTGCTTCTGGTGCTGACCTGCATCGTCTTCGCGCTGTTCGGGTTCATCATCGGGATCTGGGCGCGCAACTTCGAGCAGCTCCAGCTCGTGCCGCTCCTCATCATCACGCCGCTCGTCTTCCTCGGCGGGAGCTTCTACTCGGTGACGATGCTGCCGGAGCCGTGGCAGACGGTGACGCTCTTCAACCCCGTGGTCTATCTGGTCTCGGTGTTCCGCTGGAGCTTCTTCGGGGCGGCGGACGTCAATCTCGCGTTCTCGCTGCTGATGATCGCCCTGTTCTCGGCCGCGTGCATCCTCATCATCCGCTGGATGTTCCGCACCGGCTACCGCCTGCGCGCCTGACCCGATGGCCAAGACGCTGATCCTGTGCCCGACGCACGACCACGCGGACGCGCTGCTGATGTCCATCTCGGCGGTCCGCGCGCAGTCGGTCACGGATTGGCGCATGGTGGTGATCTGCGACGGAGCGCCGGCAAGGACGGTGGAGATCCTGCAGGCGATCGGCGACGACGACCCGCGGGTGGAACACCGCGTCTTCCCCAAGGGGGAGCGCTACGGCGAGGCCTACCGGGACATCGTGATCCGCGAGGCCGGGGAGGAGATCGTCTGCCACCTCTCGGACGACGATCTCTGGCGCACGGGCCATCTGGCGGCCATGCACCGGCTGCTCGAGGAGGCCGACTGGGGGCGGCAGGGCGTCATGTGGCTGCCCGCCGGCGACGACGTGCGCTGGCGCTTCGCCAACGCCGGGACCGCCGTCTCGCGCCGCGCGGCGGCGGCGATGCGGCCCCTCGCGCCGGGCCTCAACAACGTCGCCTACCGGCGGGAGGCCTACCTCCGGCTCGCCGAGGGGTGGACACCGGCGCCCGAGCCCGGGCCGTCCGACCTCTTCATGTGGGCGAAGTTCTTCCAGGCAGAGGGGATGCGGATCGCCTCCAGCGCCGAGGCGACGGTGCTGCGGATGCCGAGCCGCGGCAAGCGCAGCCACCTGACCCCGACCGAGCGGGCGGCGGTCCTCGGCGGATGGCTCCCGGCCATCAACGATCCGGCCTCGGAGGCGCTGTCGCTCGGGCAGGCGGACATCCTTCGCGGCCTCGTCACCCTGTTCGCCTACAGCGAGCTGGAGCACGCCGGAACCTTCGACGCCGCGATCGAGCACTGCGGCCTCCGCCTTGTGGAGCCGGGGGCGCCGTTCAACGTCGCGGTCGACGGCGCGCCGCTCGACGTGCCGATGAGCCGGCGCCAGCGGCGTCAGGCGCGCTGCGCGTTCCTCGCGGTGAAGGCGGCGGTGACGGACATCGACGGCGTGGACCGGCGGTGGCGGGACTTCGCGGCGGAGAACCCGAAGTTCGCCCGGCGCGCTCTCAGGGACCTTTCGGTGCTGCCGCCGCCGTTCCCCGATCAGGCGAGGCGGCTCGCCACGCTCTGACGCCCCTCGCGCCAGGCGATCACCGCGGGGTGATCGGCATGCTGCTCCGAGAGGCGGGAGAGGCTCATGTCCTTCGGCGACAGCGCCGGCTCCTCCGTCGGCCATGCCACGCCGATGAACGGGTCGGACCAGGAGAAGCCCCCGCGCGTCGCCGGATCGAACTCGGCGGAGACGTCGTTCAGGTAGTCGACGTCGGTGTGGCAGTAGAAGGCGTTCCCGAGGCCGGCGGCGACGAAGACGCGGTCACGCGTCCCCGGCGCGTCGCCGAGCTCGAAGGTCACGTGGGCGCCGAATGTGGGGCTCTCCGGCCGGGGGTCCGCGACCACGATGAGCGCACGCCCGCTCGCGACGGCGACGAGCTTGTCCCACGGCTCCGCATGGAAGCCGCGCAGGACCCCGGCGCGCGAGCGCGAGTGATTGCCCTGGGCGAAGCGGTGGGGCCGGCCCAGCGCCTCGGTCAGGGCGGACTGCTTGTAGGTTTCGAGGAAAAAGCCCCGCTCGTCCTGCAGCACCGTGGTGCGCACAAGGAGGCATCCCTCGATCGGCGTGGTCTCGACCTTCATCGGCTCCCGCTTCTCCGGCCGTGGCGCCCCGCTGCGGCGCGTCTCCGCTTCTCACGTCTGCGCTAGGCCGGTCCGGACAGGCTTGAGTTCGCACCACATTGGCAGCACTCTGAGGTTAATCGTCAATCTCGGGGCCTCGAATGCGCGTCGCTTGGCCAGGTATGGCGTCACTTCTGTGCGTGATCCTCGCGCTTGCGACCGGGGTGAATGCGGCCGAGATCCGCGTCGTCGACGATGAGGGCGAGCGCCCGCGCATCGTCATCGCGGGCGAGATCGAGCTGGGCGACGCCGCCCGCTTCCGCAGCGTCACCGTCGACCTGCCGCCGGCGGTCATCTACCTGGACGGGCCGGGCGGGAAGCTGATCGACGCGCTCGCGATCGGCGACCGGCTGCGCGAGCGGGGCGACTTCACCGCCGTCGCCGCCAACGCCCACTGCACCTCGGCCTGTGCGCTGATCTGGATCGCGGGGGTGGAGCGCTCCTGGCAGGACGGCGGATCGATCGGCTTCCACGCGGCGGCGGCCCGGGAGGGCGACGTGGTGCGCATGACGGCAAGCGGCAACGCGATCGTCGGTGCCTACCTCACGCGTCTCGGCTACCCCGTCAGCGTCGTCGTGATGGCGACCGAGGCGGACCACACCTCGATGTCCTATCTCACGGCCGATCTGGCCGAGCGGTCGGGCCTGACCTACACGCGGGTGCCGAAGGGGCTCCGCGACGGGCAGCTCGCGACCGCGTCGGTCCCGTCCGCGTCGCAATCGGTCACGATGGGGAGCCTGCGCCACCGCATGACCGAACGCCAGGACGAGGCGCGCGAGGAGGCGGTGGTCCGCGCCCGGCAGTTCCTCGACTTCTACTTTTCCAGCGCCAACGCCTCGCCCGGCGCGCTGCGCACGCTGGCGGGCCGGGTCTATGCCGATCAGGTCGACAGCTTCGGCCTGCGCATCTCCCGCGCCGACCTGATCCGCCGCCGGGCCGACCAGGCCGAGCGCTGGCCGAGCTATTCGCTGACCAAGAACGGGGCGCCGTCGATCACGTGCACGTCCGGCGGGCTGGCCTGCACGGTGATCGGCGAGGCCGACTTCGCGGCCGCCAACCCCGGAACCGGCGCCCGGAGCGCGGGAACGCTGATGTACACTTTGAGGCTGCACCGGATCGGCGCCACGTTCCGCGTCGTCCACGAGGATACCCAGGTGGTGCCCGACCGCGTGACGGGCCTGACCCGGCAGATCCAGGCGGCGCTGGTGAGAGTGGGGTGCGCGCCGGGGCCGGTCGACGGTCTCTGGGGGACGCGCACGGCGCGTGCGCTGGCCGACTACGCCCGCGCAGGCGCACTCGAGCTCGACACCACGCGCCCGACCTACGATGCGCTGGCGCTGATTTCCGTCGCGGGGGGAGCGTCCTGCCGTCCGGGAACCGAGGAGGCGTCCGCGGGGACGGCGGGGCCGCAGCTTTAGTCGCTGCGGCGATGCGGGGGCGCTGGTCCGGCCCCGCAGGGGCGGCACGGCGGGCGCCGTGCCGGATGTCGTTCGGGGCCCGGCGGATGCCGTGCCGGGTGCGTCTCAGGCGGCGGTATCGCGCATGGAGATGCCGTTGGCCGTCATGTGGCTCTGCAGCTCGCCGGCCTGGAACATCTCGCGGATGATGTCGCAACCGCCGATGAACTCACCCTTGACGTAGAGCTGGGGGATCGTCGGCCAGTTGGAGTATGCCTTGATGCCGTTGCGGATGCCGTCGTCCTCGAGGACGTTCATCGTCGTGTAGTCGACCCCGAGATAGTCGAGGATCTGGACGACCTGGCCGGAGAAGCCGCACTGCGGAAACTGCTTCGTGCCTTTCATGAAGAGCATCACGTCGTTGCTCTTCACCGCATTGTCGATCGTCTGGTGAGCGTCCGTCATGTGATACTCCCATGAGAAGCGGCGGTGCCGCGGACTGTCTGGTGCGTGTTTCGGAGTGCCGGCGACCGGTCGCTTGCGCAATTAGGTGCCGGCACAACATTCGACAAATAAAGCGTCATCGCCTCAGCGTCGAGGGTCTCCGGACTATTGCGGAGCCGACGTCTGCAGGGCGAGGGCGTGCAGTTCCCCGCCCATCCGGCCCTTCAGCGCGTCGTAGACCAGCTTGTGCTGGGCGACGCGGGTCTTGCCGCGGAAGGACTCGGAGACCACGACGGCCGCGTAGTGATCCCCGTCGCCGGCAAGATCGCGGATCTCGACCGTCGCGTCAGGCAACGCCTCGCGAATGAGGCGTTCGATCTGGTGTGCGTCCATCGCCATATTCGTATCTCCGTTGGAGACTTAGGATAAAGCCGCGCGGCGAATGACACAATTCATGGCTGCGCCATAAGAGCAGGCAGGTAAGACTCGTGCGCCTCGGTCAAGGCCGCAACCGGGAGCGACAACTTGCCCGGAATCTCCAGCGAAGCGCCGCCGACGAGGCCGATCGGGGCGATCGCGATGCCGGCGTTCGCCGCCGCCAGGAGGAGGCGGTCGGTGTCGGACGTCGCCAGCACATAGCGGCCCTGTTCCTCGGCGAAGAGGTGGACGTGGAGCGGGTCCGGAATGTCGAGCCGGGCGCCGATGCCGGACGTCATCGCCATCTCGGCGAGCGCGGTGCCGAGGCCGCCGGACGAGATGTCGTGGCAGGCCTTGACGATGCCGTCGACGATGGCGGCCCGTACGAAGTCACCGTGGCGCTTCTCGAGTGCCAGGTCGACCGGGGGCGGGGCGCCGTTGCGCGATCCGCGGACCACGTCGAGGTAGAGCGACTGGCCGAGGTGCTCCCCGTGGCCGCCGACGAGGAAGATCGTGTCGCCGGCCGCCCAGGCGAGGGTCGCGCGCACGTCGACATGGTCGAGCTTGCCGACGCCGCCGATCGCCGGGGTCGGCAGGATCGATTTGCCGTCGGTCTGGTTGTAGAGCGAGACGTTGCCGGACACGACGGGGAAGTCGAGCCCGCGCGCGGCCTCGCCGATCCCGTGGATGGCACGGACGAACTGGCCCATGATCTCCGGGTTGGTCGCGGCACCGAAGTTGAGGTTGTCGGTCAGCGCCAGCGGCGTCGCGCCGACGGCGGTCAGGTTGCGCCAGGCTTCGGCGACGGCCTGCTTGCCGCCCTCGAACGGGTCCGCCTGGCAGTAGCGCGGGGAGACGTCGACGGTCATCGCGAGCGCGGTCGGCCCGTCGCCGACGCGCACCACCGCGGCGTCGCCGCCCGGGCCGCCGACGACGTTGCCGGAGATCACGTGGTCGTACTGCTCCCACACCCAGCGGCGCGAGCAGCCGTTGGCGCTGCCGATCAGCGCCAGCAGCGCGTCGCCGACGTCGTTGGGGGCGGCGAGGTCGGCCTCGGTCAGGGCCGGCGGGGCGGCGGGCTCGGTCCACGGGCGGTCATAGACCGGCGCCTCGTCGCCCAGCTCCTTGATGGGAAGGTTCGCCTCCTCGACACCGTTGTGCCAGACGCGGAACCTGAGGTCGTCGGTGGTCTCGCCGACGATGGCGCTCTCCAGCTCCCATTTCTCGAAGATGGCGCGCGCCTTGTCCCAGTGTTCCGGGTTGAGGACCATGAGCATGCGCTCCTGGCTCTCGGAGAGCATCATCTCGTAGGCCGTCATGCCGGTCTCGCGGCAGGGCACGTTGTCGAGGTCGAGGCGGATGCCGAGGTTGCCCTTGGCCCCCATCTCCACCGCCGACGAGGTGAGGCCGGCCGCGCCCATGTCCTGGATCGCGATCACCGCCCCGGTCTTCATCAGCTCCAGGCACGCCTCGAGGAGGCGCTTCTCGGCGTAGGGGTCGCCGACCTGGACGGTGGAGCGCTCGGACTGGTCCTCGCTGTCGAACGAGGCGGACGCCATCGTCGCGCCGTGGATGCCGTCGCGCCCGGTCTTGGAGCCGAGGTAGACGATCGGCCGCCCGACACCCTCCGCCTTGGACAGGAAGATCGAGTCCTGCCGCGCGAGGCCGACCGCCATCGCGTTGACGAGCGGGTTGCCATTGTAGGACGGGTCGAATTCCACCTCGCCGCCGACCGTCGGCACGCCGAACGCGTTGCCGTAGCCGCCGATGCCGGCGACGACGCCCGACACCAGATGGCGCGTCTTTTCGTGGTCGGGGGCGCCGAAGCGGATCGCGTTGAGGCAGGCGATGGGCCGCGCGCCCATGGTGAAGACGTCACGCAGGATGCCGCCCACGCCCGTCGTCGCGCCCTGGTAGGGCTCGATGTACGAGGGGTGGTTGTGGCTCTCCATCTTGAACACGACGGCGAGCCCGTCGCCGATGTCGACGACGCCGGCGTTCTCGCCGGGGCCGTGGATGACGTTCCTGCCCGTGGTGGGCATCGTGCGCAGGTGGATGCGGGAGGACTTGTACGAGCAGTGCTCGTTCCACATGGCCGAGACGATGCCGAGCTCGGTCAGCGTCGGCGTGCGGCCGATCAGCCCGCAGAACCGCTCATATTCATCCGCGGTGAGCCCGTGCTGCGCCACGAGGTCCGGCGTGATCTCGACGTCCATGGAGTCCCCTTGTCAACCTTCCTGCCGCTTATGGACGCCGAACGGGTGCGTCAAGGCGCTGATGCGAGGAGCTGACAGGCGCGCGCGTCGTTCGGACTGTCCGACGGGGCCGCCCGGCCGCCATTTCCTCGCCGCGCAACCCCTCCGGTGGACCCTAGGTGGGCCGCCCGGCGCGCGAGCCAAGGCCCTGCGGCGACCGTGCGACCCGTCAGGCGAGGGGGATCGTGTTGCCGGACTTGGTCGCCTGGTACTGCGCGGAAAGGTCGGCGTACCGGGCGCGGATGCGCTCGGCCTGCGCATGGAGCGGCGCCGCCTCGGCCTGCGGCAGGGCCGCGACGAGGTCCATCACGGCGCGGGCGTGCCAGAAGGCGTTGTCGTGCCGGTAGGCCCCGTCCTGCACGCCGAACACCTCCGCCATGATCTTCAGGTCGTGCGGGATGGCGAACGCGTCGCGGCTGTCCTCGTAGGTGAAGAAATAGAGGATCGTGTCGAACCCCGCCCAGGTGATCGCCGCGAGGCACATGGGGCAGGGCTCGTGCGTCGACAGGAAGATGAAGTCGCTCGGCGGGCGCGAGGCGATGTCGGGCCGCTCGTGGATGCGCTTCAGGAGGTGGACCTCGCCGTGCCACAGCGGGTTCTCGGTCTCGTTGTTGGTCTCCGCGAGCGCGGTCGAGAAGTCCGACTTCTCGATGAGCGCGGCGCCGAAGATCTTGTTGCCGGCGGCGACCCCGGCGGCGGTCATCGGCAGGACGTCCCGCTCCATCGCGTCGAGGGCGCACGCGGGCAGTCGCGGATCGGACAGGAGCGGGGGAGAAGGCGCTGCGGGCATCGGGGCGTCACGGTGGGCTTCGTTGCGCCCAATGACGGCATTTGGCACAAAGAGCGAGGAACGGAGGCGAGCATCATGGCACGGATCATCAGGCTCGCGGGAACGATTGTTCTGACCATTCTGCTGCTCTGCGGCGCGGCGTGGGCGCAGACGAAGCCCAGCGAACCCCCCGCGGGCAACGTGGAGTCCGCGCTCGATACCCTGCGCGGCGCCGGCTACACCGTGTTCGTCGCTCCGCCGGCAGCGGAGGCGGCGCGCGACGGCCTCGCCGTGCCGGACATCTCCAAGGTCGGCACGTTCATCGCCTCGGTGCGCCTGTCGCTCGCGCAGATCCTGGCCGAGGGGCCGCGGACGCCGAAGCGGATGCTGGACGCGATGGCGAAGGCGGGCGGCGGCTCGCTCCTCTGGCTGCTGCCGGCCGCGCTGCTGACGCTCGTCTCGGTGACCGTCGGCTACTTCGCCGGGCGCGTCACCGCTCGTTTCGTCGGGCGGCTCTGGAGCACGGTCGGCTCGACCCCGCTGGAGACGCGCTCCGGGCGCATCATGTGGGCGCTCTGCTCCATCGCGCGCGGCGGCGCGGCGACGGTCGCCTTCGCCGGGGCGGGGGCGCTGGTGACGATCCTCGCCATGCCCGTGCGTTCGCCGGCGCAGGTCAGCTCGCTCCACGTGATCGGCATGCTCTCCACCTTCCTGGCGTTCCGGGTGATCGTGCAGGCGATCCTGATGCCGGGGAACGCCGAGGCGCGGCTCGTCACCATCGGCGACACCCTGGCCGGGGCGCTGTTCCGGCGCATCCTCCTCGTCGCCTTCCTCGGCAACTTCGTGACGTGGATCTGCTTCTGGCTGGCCTACTTCCCGCTCGAGCCGCGCACGCATCAGTTCCTGCTGGTCGTGGCGCCGACCTTCAGCGTGGCGATGCTGGCGGCGCTGGTGCTGGTCTACAAGCAGGCGATCAAGGCGGCGATCCTCGGCGCGTCCGAGCCGCCGGGCTCCGTGCGGCGCGCCGTGGCACTGACGTGGCCGTTCCTGGTGATCGCCTACCTCTTCATCGGCTGGTTCGCCAACATCGCCGAGGTGACGAGCTCGAACCGGCTGACCGTGGGGCCGGTGATGGCGCCGGTGCTGGCGATCGCGTTCGGCCTCTTCGTGACCGGGATCCTCCTCATGATCCACGACCGCCGCTTTCCGGCGGGATCGGAGTTCGACCCGTGGAGCGTGCTCTTCGAGCGTCTCGCCCGCGGGATCGGCGTCCTGTCGGGGATCGCGCTCCTCGGCGTCGTATGGCACATCTTCGGCTCGCCATGGGGCCACGTGCTGAAGGGCGGGCTCGCCATCGGCGTGATGGTGCTGTTCGCTTGGGTCGGGTGGAGCGCGGTGCGCATCTTCGTCAACGAACGGCTGGAGGCCGAGCGGGAGGCGAACGGCGGCACCACTGCCGACACCGAGAGCGAGGGGTTCGGTCCCGGCGCGACCCGGCTCGAAACGCTGCTGCCGATCTTCCGCAACGTGGTCCTGTTCCTGATCTTCGCGGTCGTGGTGATGGTGGTGCTGAGCGCGATGGGCGTGAGCGTCGCGCCGCTCTTCGCCGGGGCCGGCGTGGTCGGCCTCGCCATCGGCTTCGGCGCGCAGGCGCTGATCCGTGACATGTTTTCCGGTGCCTTCTTCCTGCTCGACGACGCGTTCCGCCGCGGCGAATACGTCGAGGTGAGCGGGACGGCGGGGATGGTGGAGAAGATCTCCGTCCGTTCCTTCCAGCTCCGGCACCATTCGGGCCTGCTGCATACGATCCCGTTCGGCGAGATCAAGCAGCTCACCAACTACTCGCGCGACTGGGTGATCATGAAGCTGCCCATCCGCCTGACCTACGACACCGACATCGAAAAGGTGCGCAAGCTGGTGAAGAAGCTGGGTCTGGAGATGGCCGAGAACGAGGAGTACGGACACCTCTTCCTCGAGCCGCCGAAGAGCCAGGGCGTCATCCAGATGGACGACTCGGCGATGATCGTGCGGATCAAGTTCAAGACCAAGCCGGGCGACCAGTTCGTGCTGCGCCGGCACGTCTACCAGCGGGTGCGCGACGTCTTCTCCGCGAACGGGATCAAGTTCGCGCACCGCGAGGTGACGGTCCGCGTCGCGGATGCGGCGGACGACGACATGCGCCGTCAGGCCGCGCTCGGCGCGGTCAGCCAGTCCGAGGCCGAGCGCGCCCGGGGCATGTCGGGCGCGGAGATCTGGTAGCGCCCGCCCCGGACCGCGCGGGGGCGGGCATCGCGCCCGAAGCGGCGCGCAGGTGGTCCTGCGCGCCGGTCAGCGCCGATGGCCGTCAGACGTGGATCGCGCGGCGGCCGCGGCTCTCGGTGACGGCGGGTCGCCGCTGCCGCCGCTCCTCGAACTCGCGTCGGTCGCCGCCACCGGGGGACGGGTTGTCGTCGCCCCATCCGCTCTGGGTCGAGGCGGCCGCCTCCACGGTGATCTCCGAGGCGTCGTAGCCGGCGCGGCGGATGAGCTGGGTGAGCTCGCCGCGATCCTCGTTGAGGCGGGTCGCCGTCTCGCGATGGCTGGCGACCACGCTGACCTTCAGCGCGCCGGCCGTGAGACGCATCGTCACCGTCAGGGAGCCGAGCGCTGCCGGCTGGAGCTGGATTTCGACCACACGCACCGGGCCGGCGGCCTGCCGGGGCTGCGGGCGGACGGCAGCGTCCGCCGGCTGGAGCGAGGGTGCGCGCACGTCGGAGGTCCGCAGCTCGGCGACGGTCCGCTCCAGGACGCGTCCGAGCTGGTCCGACGCGGCACGCGCGTCCGGTGCCGAGCTTGCGGGATCGCTCGCGGGGGGCGGACTGTCGGTGCCGGAGGACTTCGCCGCGGAACCTGCCGCCGTCCCTTCACGGCGGGGCATCATGACCGGGGCGAAGTGAGTCTCACGCCGGGTGACGGTCGAATGCAGGGCCTCGTGGACGGGGGTGGACTCGGAGGCGCGGAGCTGCGGCATCCGGCGCCGCTGCTGCTGATGGTCGAGGTCCTCCACCGTGATCGGCGCCATGTTGGCGACAACGTCGGCGCGGACGCTGCGCGCGGTGCCGTGCATCTCGCCGCGATCCGCCGGTGGCGTCCGGCGCAGGAGGTCCGGGCGGACACGAGGGGCGGTCTCGAGGTCGCCCGCAATGCCGGGACGCGGGCCGTCGGGCTCGCCGCGCGGCTGATGGGGCCGCGTCCAGCGGGCTTCGGCCGACGGCTCGGTCCCTCCGGCGACCTGAGTCCGGGGAAGCGACGGCGCGAGGCGGTCGCGGGCGGCCGGACGGTCGGCAGGCACCTCTCGAGACTGCTGCCGAGGGATGTCGCGCGCCTCGCCGCGCAGGAGGCCGCGGCGTGGAGGCACGCTCGCTTCGGCTTCCGGCACGCCGCGGACCGGCCGCCCGGATGCCGTGCGCGGTTCGCCGTCGCCCGGTGCCTGCTCCCGGCGGGGGAGGACGGTGGACCGCCCGTTCTCGGAACGCCGCGCGACCGTCGCGGGCTCGGCGGGGGTATGACGCACGGCGTCCGCGGCAGCGACGTTGCGCACGGCCTCGCCGCGGATGCCGTCGGTACGGTCGGCACGGTGCACCTCGACGCGGCCGGGATCGGTCTCTGTCCGATCGGTCACGCGTGGATCGCGGGCGCCGGCGTCGCTGCGCTTCTCGAGCCGCGCGGCGGCCCCGGCGACGCGGTTGCCGCCCTCGGGCGCGTCGCGTCCGGCGTCCTTCGGCCGCGCCTCGCGGTCCGCCACGAGCAGATGGGCGAGGTCGGCGCGGCCGGGCTTGCCGGTCTTTGCCGCCGCTGCCCGGGCGCTCGGTTCGTCCGGCGGCGGGGCGGTCTCGCCCGGCGAGGCGTCGCCCGAGGGGACCTCGCTGTTGAGGGCGGCGGCGAGCGCCTGCTGGAAGGCGAGCGAGAAGCCGGGGCCGGGCTGACCCTGACGGGTCGCCAGATGAGGCGCCGCGAGCTTCGTGTCCGGGACGATCCGGGTCATTCGGCAGTCTCCAAGAGGGAATCGATGGAGGAGACGGCGGCCGCCACGCGCCGCTCGACATCCAGGGGAGGGCCGAGCGGGTCATCCCCGGCCGTGTTGTCGTCGGGAGGCGCGGCCGCGGGATCTGCCGGCGGCGCGCCCTCGAGAGCGCCGGACCCGTCGGCGGAGGCCATCGTCATTTCATCGGGCGGGACCGGGAGGTCCATCGCCGGCTCCGGCAGGGTCACGACCGACCGGGAGAGGCTGAGGGCGGCCTTCAGGAGCGCCGCGTCGTCGTCCGGCAACGTCTCGCTCCGGAGCCGCTCCAGAACGGCGGTCGCGCTCTCCAGCCTGTCCGGCACCACCACCTCGGCCGCCGCCTGGTAGAGTTCGGCGCGTGCATGGTCGAGCGTGCCGGGTTCGGCGGTCTCGAGCACGCGCGCGGCAGCGGCCTGGGTCGCGGTGTGGCTCCCGGTCTCGATCGCCGAGCGGGCGATGAGGAGGTAGAGCTCCTGGCGTCCGGCGACGGTCATCGATTCGAGCATCGGCTCGAGCTTGTCGATGGCGTCGGGGTCCTTGATGAAGCTCATCCGCGTCACAGCGGCGGCGAGGCGGCGCCGGAAGTTGCCGGCGTAGACCGAGCTGCGGAACTTGCGGAGGTACCGGTCCACCATCTGCTCGAACTCGGGGTAGTCGTCCGATTCCGAGGCGAGCAGGATCGCCCGGCGCAGCGCCGCCTCCTCGACCAGCGTGCCCGGCGCGTTGAGACGCGCGTCGTCGAGGTAGTGCATTGCCTCCTCGCGGTCGTCGCCGACGACGAGGGCGGCCTGGGCGAGGCGCATGGTACCGAGGATCGAGCGGGCGATATCGGTGCCCTCGACGGCCTTGAAATGGAACTTCGCGTCCTCGGTCCGCCCCTCCGAGAAGGCCAGGGCTCCCTTGGCGAGGTGCATGTACTCCTCATCGAGCCAGGCGTCGCGCACCACGTCGCGCACCACGGTCGGATCACCGCCCGACAACGCGTACGTGACGAGGGCGCGAGCGTTGCCGTGGTCCTCCCACTCGCGCGGCGCGGAGGTGGTGAAGCGTTCGCCGATCCGCCGGTTGAGGACGCGCTGGGCCTGCAGCGCGGTGGACGAGCCGCGGGCGATGTCGTCCTGCAGCGCGGTCAGCATCCTGATGAGCTGGACCGGGGTCGGACCCGGCGGGATCGGCGTGGTGTCGACCCGCTGCGGCGCGTCCTCGCCATCGTGGCTCTCTTCGCCATGGCTCGCGCCGTCACCTTCACCTTCGGCGTCCGCATGAGCTTCGGTTGCCGCATGAGCTTCGGCGACCTCGTGCGCGTCGCCGTTCGTGGCGGCCGTGTCGTGGGCGCCGTCGCCGTGCGCGCCGTCGGCGGACGTCGCTGCGTTGTTCCCGGCGACGTTCCCGGCGTGCGCCGTGTCGTAGTTATGCGGCTCATCGCCATGCGCCGCGATATCTTCGCCGTCGCCCGGCGCATCATCCGCGCTGCCTTCGGCGACCTGCGGGGGCGTCTCGGTCGGCGCGTCCTGGTCCGCGTCGGACTCGCCGCTGGCTGCCGGGTGGTCGTCGGCCGCGGGCGCGTTGGCTGCGGCACCTTCGGCGACCGCACCATGCGTGTCGCTGCGAGCTTCGCCAGCCGGCGCAGGGACCGCATCAGCCGGCGCAGGGTGAGTGTCATGGGCGGTCTCGCTCGGGGACTCGGGTACGGGCGCGGGCCCGTGCGGCGCGCCGGCCGGCATGCCGCCGCCGTGATCCGCGGCATGGACTTCCGCGACGGCCGAGACGGCGGCGGTCGCGGCGGTCGCGGCGGTCACTATCGCGGCCGCCCGATGCGGATGGACCCGCGGCACATCGCGGCGCAGCGGCGCGGGAGGCGACGCAAGGGTCGCGGCATCGCGCGACAACGCGGGACCGTCCGCCGGGGCATGGGCGGGCGCGGCCGCGATCCCGCGCGCGCGCCGTGGGGAGGGCGGCGGGACCGGGATCGACGCGGCCCGGGCACGGGGCGCCCGGGGCGCGGTTCGCGCTGCGGCGGGGGCTTCGTCGGCGTGCATCGGCGCGTCCGGCATCCGGCCGGACGGGACCGCGGTTTGGTGGGGGGCGCTACCGGGTGCGGGGACGGGGACGCGCGAGGACCGGGGGGGCGTCGGGACCGCCCCTTGCGCTTCAGGCGCGCCTTGGTCCGGCGTTGCGTACCGCGGGCGTTGGGACGGGGCGCGGATATTGAAGCTCGGCTTGAAGTCCACGCGGTTCTTGCGCTTGGACGGCCGGGCCTGCTCGCCAAGCAGCCTGGTGACGTCATTCTCGAGCGGGCGCCGGAGCGGGTCCGCGACGACGCGCCCCGTGTCCGGCCCGTCCGGCGCACCCGACGGCCGCAAGTCCATCGGCGTGCCGCTCCGGCCGGACGACCACGCCATGTGGTCGGGGTGGGTGCGGTAGATCGACAGCCGTTCGGAGTCGGCCAGCAGCGGCGTCGCCACGGCGAGCTGCGAGACGATCGCGGTGGAGAGGGCTAGGCGGTGGGAGAGACGGATCACGGGGTCACCTCGGCCGGCTCGTACAGGATCTCGATGCGGCGGTTTTCATCGGCGTAGGGGTTCTCCGCGTTGGTCGGCTCGCGGTCGGCGAGACCTTCGACGCGCGCGATGCGGTCCTCGGAGACGCCGTTCGCGACCAGCGCCCGCTTCGTCGCGTAGGCGCGCTCGAAGGAGAGCACCCAGTTGTCGGACGTTCCGGACGCGAACTGGCGCGCATCGGTATGCCCGCGCACCACGACGCGGCCGTCGCGGTCGGCGAGGGCCTGGGCGACGCGGGCGAAGAGCTGCGAGGTCTCGCGCGTCGGCACCGCCGAGCCGATGGCGAACATCGAGAACGCGCGGTCGTCGGTCAGCGAGATGAGGACGCTCGTCTCGCCGGCGGTCACGCCGATGTCCGCGTCGACGCCTCTCAGCTCGGCGGCGATGCTCTGCGCCGCGTCGGCGAGGGCGATGGCGCGCGGGTCGGGCCTGTCGGCCTTCCGGTCCTGTGCGGCCGGCTGCGCGCCGGCGGCCGCGGCGCTGGCGGTCTCGTTGCCGTAGACCGCGAGCACCGCCTCGGCGAGGGGCGAGCGGGGGCCGACGGACGGGGCCTGCTGCGGCTCCGGCGGGTTGTTGGCGGCGAGCGCGGGCGAGCCCGGCACGGCATTCATCGGCGAGCTCTCGTAGGGGGTGTCCGGCGCCTGCTGGGCCGGCTCGGTCGGCGTGCGGTCGGCGGCGTCGATCCTCGCCTGGTTCGGGATCGCGCCCGGCGTATCGTTCGGTCCCGGACGCAGCGAGCGCGACGGGCGCGGCGAGGTGGTCTGCCAATAGGCCGGGTCGAACGGATCGCGAGGGGCGTCGCGCATGTCGGTGTTGCCGTCCGCGCCGACCTGGGACTGCGGCACGTCGACCGCGACCGGCTCGTCCGGCGCGACTTCGGCGGCGGCCGAGGTCATGACGGCATAGGGGTCGTGGAAGGCCGCGCCGGCGTTCTCCTCGTTGAGGCCGGAGGAGGCCATGCGCTTGTCGTTGCCGATCTCGACATTGCCGCCGCCGGACGCGCTGCCGCCGTCGCCGGGCGAGTTGGAGCCCATCGGGCGGTCGCCGACGGGCTGGCCGTCCTCGTTGCCGGAGGCGGGAGGCTGGGTGTCCTTCGTCGGATCCTCGATGCCGCGCACGTCGGTTGGGGAGGACATGAGGTTCATCGGATTGAAGTAGTTCGCGATGGACTTCTTGATCTCCTCGTCCGTGGCATTGACCAGCCACATGATGAGGAAGAAGGCCATCATCGCGGTCATGAAGTCGGCATGGGCGACCTTCCAGGCGCCGCCTTTCTTCGCTTCCGCGACTTCCTCGATCCGCTTGAGGATGATGAGGTCTTGGGGTTTGTCAGGCATCGTCCCCACCGATTGTCCTGGCGAGCGTCTCCGCCCACGCGCCAATGGTCGTGCGCAACGTCGTCTCGTCGACGGTGACGGCGAGCTCGGTCTCGCCCTCGGCCACCTCGAATGCGACGCCGCTGTCGCCCGAGGCTTGTTTCAGCGCCTCGACGAACTGGGCGGGACCGCGCACGGTCACCGCCTGTTGCGTGGCGGACGCGCCGACGAGGTCGTCCAGCACGGCGGCGAAGCGGCGCACGGCGGCGTCCCTGATCGCGGTCTCGGCGATCGGGGCGAGGGCGCGGGCGAACGCGTCGGCCAGCCTCTGGTGCAGCGCGTCGAACGCCTCGGTGCAGCGCGCGGCGAAGGCCGTGCCCTCCTCGGCGCACCATCTCTCGCGCGCCTCGGCCACGGCGCGGGCGGCCACGTCGCGCTCGACCTTGCGGGCAAACTCGACGGCGCTGGCCTTCTCGGCCTCCGCCTCGCGGCGCGCCTCGGCGACGGCCTCGGCGATCTGCCGGTCGACCGAGATGATCTCGCCCTTGCCGCCGGCGTTGATGAACGGCGGGACGACCGCGGCGGCGGGGCGGGGCTCGCCCCTTGGCGCCGCGGGCGCCGCCGGCGGGCCGCTCGTCTCCGGCTTCGCCTTCTGCGCGGAGAGGAGGGCCGCCTCGGCGGCGGACAGGGCCTGGCGGGGTCCCTGAGCCGGCGTGTCCGTGGGGGGCCCATCCTCCAGACCCTGGCGCCGGAGGAGCGTGCGGCGGATCTCGGCGACGTCGGGCTCGTCCACCTCTACGGGGTCGGCGGCGTCGTCCCGGGGCGCGGCGAGGGTGGAAGCCGCCTTGCGGAGGAAGACCGGGTTGAACCGGGCGGCCTCCCGCGCGACCGGGAGCGGCGGCTGGGACGCCCCGCCATCGCGGAGCGTCGGGAGGGTGTCGGCGAAGGAGCGCATCAGACCGCCTCAGGCTGCATGAGCCACTGCTTCAGCAGCTTGGCGGTCTTCGCCGCGTCGTAGTCGACGACCTGTTCGAGGCGCTTCTGCGGGGTCTTGTGGGCGCTTGCCTTCAGCTCCTCGATGAAGTTGCGTTCCTCGTCCTCCTCGCCCGAGTCCTCGCCCATGGCGCTCTGGCCCTCGAGGAGGGCGGCGACGGCGGGGTCCTCGTGGCGGGCGGTCAGGGCGCGGATGGCCGGGCGCAGACCGAACCAGATGAGGAGAATGGCCACGATCAGGATGATTGCCGCGTTGATCACCGTTCCGAGCTGGCGGTTCAGGATCGCCAGGAAGCCCTCCGCCTCGACCGGCTCGAGCAGGTCCTTCTCCGGTGCGAAGGGGATGGTGGCGACCTTCAGCTCGTCGCCGCGGTCGACCGACAGGCCGGACGCGGTGGCGACGAGGGCCTGGATGTCGGCGACCTGCGCCTCCACCGTCGGACCGTTCTCGAGGGCGGCGTTGGCGAGCAGCCGGTCCTGGTTGACCAGCACGGCGACGGACAGCTTCTCGATGGCGAACCCGTCGCGGACACGCTCCACCCGGCGGCTCGAGATCTCGTAGTTGGTCAGCTCCTCGCGCCGGTTGGAGTCCTCGGTCGCGTCCGCTCCGCCGGCGCTCGGCAGCTCCTCCTGCGGGATGTTCTGCTGGACGGTGACGGGTTGGTCGATGTTGCGGTTGCGGGCCGACTGCTCTTCCTTGACCGTCCGCACCGAGCGCTCGACCCGGCTTTCGGGATCGTAGATCGTCTCCGCCTCGGTGGTCTTGTCGATGTTGAGCTGGGAGGTGACGGACACCGTGAAATTCTGGACGCCGAGGAACGGCACCAGCGTCTTGCGGATCTGCTCCTCGAGGCCGGAGTTCGTCTCCTTCTGGAGGCGGGCGAGGCGGTCGGTGGACTGGTTGGCCGGGTCGTCGCCGGACGCGAGCACCTGGCCGCGCGTGTCGAGGACGGTCACCGAGCCGATCTCCATCGACGGGATCGCCCCTGCGACGAGGTGGCGGATCGCGTCGGCAGAGGCATCGCCCTTCGGCCCGTCCGTGCGGATCACGACCGAGGCGGAGGCCGGGCGCTGCTGGCGCCGGAAGGAGCCGCGGTCGGACATGACGAGGTGGACGCGTGCGGCGGTGATGCCCTGCATCTCCTGGATGGTGCGCGCCAGCTCGCCCTCGAGCGCCCGCACCCGCGTCACCTCCTGCATGAAGGAGGTGAGGCCGAACGAGCTCATGTCGTCGAAGAGCTCGTAGCCGGCGTTGGGGGAGCGGGGCAGGCCGTTTTCGGCCAGCAGCATGCGCGCCGCGGAGGTGTCGGCGAAGTTCACCAGGACGGCGGTGCCGTCCGGCGAGACGTCGTAGCTGATCTTCGCGTCGGACAGGACGTTTCCGATGCGCGTGACGTCCTCGCGGTCGAGGCCGGTGTAGAGAACCTCACGCGCTGGCTTGGCGAGATAACTCGCGCCGACGCCCACGACGACGAGCGTCGCGACGGCGATGGCGGCGAGTGCGGCAAGGCGCCGGGGGCCCAGCTCCCGCATGTTGGTGAGCACCCGATCGACGTGTTCGCGGCCGGTCATCGGCCCTCCTCATGGCGATAACAGTTTGCTGAACGTGACGGCCGGGAACGAAAAACGCGCACAATCCGGGCCGCTGCAGGGGCAATGTGGCTGATATGCCTGTCGCGTATCTTGCGCGCTCCGGATTGGGCCGGCCGGGCGCCGGGCAGCCGGGGCGCTGTGGTCTTCCGGCCACCGGTGGCGGCGGCTGGACGGGGAGGGAAACCGCCTCGGTGCAGCGCGGCGATGTGGGAGCGCAGGGGCGGCGCCGAACGCAAAAAAGGCCGCCCCCCGGAGGGGACGGCCCGCAGACCTTCAGGTCCGGACGGCCTAGCGGAAGAGGGCCAGGACGTTCTGGGCCGAGGCGTTGGCGATGGAGAGGGATTCCACCGAGAGCTGCTGCTGGGTCTGCAGCGCGCGCAGCTTGGTGGACTCTTCTTCCATGTTGGCGTCGATCAGGGCACCGACGGCGCGGTCGTTGGCGTCCATCAGCGCGTCGATGAACGACTTCTGCGACTCGGCGCGTGCGAGGTTCACGCCGACGGTGTTCTGTGCCGAGATCGTGTCGACGAGGGCGGAATCGACCAGGCTGATAAACTGCTCGAGACGCTGCAGGTCGTCCTCGGAGTCGGTCAGCGCGCTGATGTCGACGTCGAGGACGCTGATGGTGGCGTCAGCGGCGAGCGGGGACGGACCGGTGGTCACCGCCACGCCGCGCTGCTGGTCGAGGATGCCGATCTTCGACGCGGCGGTGGCATGGGCGTCGGTGAGCGTCAGGCTCGAGATGTCGAGGTCGATGGTCGAGATCGAGATGCCGCTGGCTGAGCGCTCGAAGGAGGCGACGATCGCCTTCGTGGCGTTCCAGTCGGCAGCCGAGGAATCGACGGCCAGGAAGTTCTGCTCGTTGATGACCGACGCGCCGGCCTTGTTCTGCATGTCGGTGAGCAGGCCGTCGATCTCGACCTGGACGTTGGTCCGGTCGACGCCCGGCTGGCGGGCCGACACCAGGAGCTCCTTCATCTTCTGAAGGCTGTCGCGGGTCGACTCGAGGCCGTTGTACATGACGTCCAGGGTGGACTTGCCGATGGCGAGCGCGTCCTGGACGGAGGAGAGGGCGCCGTTGTCGGAGGCGGTGGTCGTCGCGATCGCCCAGTACGCGGCCGAATCCTGGGCCTGGGCGATGCGCAGGCCGGTCGACACGCGGTTGTTCGTCGTGTTCAGCGACGCGTTGATCTGGTTGAGGGTCTGAAGCGCGACCATGGCCGCGGTGTTGGTGAGAAGGCTCGTCATCGTCTTTCCTTTGGGAATGTGAGAAAGACATGCCGACGATCGGCTGGAGCAGGGCGGGTACATCCCTTTGGCAAAGGCGGCGCGTGCGCCGGAAAACGGGCTCGGCAGACGCCCGACCAACCTGCAGCCACGGACTGTTTACCCCCAGCCGCTGGTCTGGGGCTTGGGATGCGTAGCGGGTGTCCGGACCGGCGCTACGGCATTGAAAAAGGCCGCGTTCCGGGGGGAACGCGGCCCAGGTGGTGCCACAGAAATTCGACCGGAGGCCGGTACGCTTAACGGAAGAGGGCCAGGACGTTCTGGGCCGAGGCGTTGGCGATGGAGAGGGATTCCACCGAGAGCTGCTGCTGGGTCTGCAGCGCGCGCAGCTTGGTGGACTCTTCTTCCATGTTGGCGTCGATCAGCGAGCCGACCGCGCGGGTGTTGGCGTCCATCAGCGCATCGATGAACGACATCTGGCTCTCGGCGCGGGCGAGGTTCACACCCACCGTGTTCTGCGCGGAGATGACATCGACGAGGACCGCGTCGACGCCCTGGATGAAGCCTTCCAGGGTGGTGAGGTCGGCCGCCGAGTCAGTGAGGTCGCCGATCGGGGCGACGTCGACCGGGCCGGCCGCCTCGTAGGACATCAGCGCCATGATGCCGTCATGGGTGGCGCCGCCGCTGTCGGTCACCTGGGCGATGCCGGAGCCGGAGCGGTCCTTGTCGAGCAGGCCGTTGTGGCCGTCCGTGGAGCTGTCGGCGTCGACGAGGATGACGTTCGAGATGTCGAGGTCGATGGTCGAGATCGAGATCCCGCTCGCGGAGCGCTCGAAGGAGGCGACGACGGCCTTGGTGGAGTTGTAGGCCGCGTCGTCGGTGTCGACGGAGAGGAAGTTCTGCTCGTTGATCACCGAGGCGCCGGCCTTGTTCACCATGTCGGTGATGAGACCGTCGATTTCGACCTGGACGTTGACACGGTTGACGCCCGGCTGGCGGGCCGAGACTAGGAGCTCCTTGAGCTTCTGGAGCGAGTCGCGGGTCGTCTCGAGGCCGTTGTAGACGACGTCGAGGGTCGACTTGCCGATGGCGAGCGCGTCCTTGACGGTGCTGAGCGCGCCGTTGTCGGAGGCGGTGGTCGTCGCGATCGCCCAGTAGGCGGCGGAGTCGGAGGCCTCGCGGATCCGCAGACCCGTCGAGACGCGGTTGTTCGTTTCGTTGAGCGACGCGTTGATGCTGTTGAGCGTCTGGAGCGCGACCATGGCCGCGGTGTTTGTGAGAAGGCTCGTCATCGTCTTTCCTTTGACTACGTGAGAAAGACATGCCGACGATCGGCTTGCAGGGCGGCCTCATACCTTTGGGAACGCACGACCGGATGCACGGCGGCGTGGAACCAACCTGCTGCATCGCAAGGCCTATCGCATGACGCTGGGCCCGGCCTTGCGGCTCGCGCCCGGGAGCGCTGAGCTCAGCGGTGGCGGACTGCCGGCGCCGGTTCTGCCGCGCCCCGGGCGGGAGCGCGGCTCGACCGGCCCGGGCCGGTCCGTTTAGCGGAAGAGGGCGAGGACGTTCTGGGCCGAGGCGTTGGCGATGGAGAGCGACTCGACGGAAAGCTGCTGCTGGGTCTGGAGGGCACGTAGCTTGGTGGACTCTTCTTCCATGTTGGCATCGACGAGGGCACCGACCGCGCGCTTGTTGGCGTCCATCAGCGCGTCGACGAAGACGAGCTGGCTCTCGGCACGGGCAAGGTTCACGCCGACGGCGTTCTGAGCGGTGATGACGTCCACCAGCGTCTCGTCGACGCCCTGGATGAAGCCTTCCAGGATGGTGAGGTCCGCCGCCGAATCCGTCAGGTCGCCGATGGGGGCGACGTCGACCGGGCCGGCCGCCTCGTAGGACATCAGCGCCATGATGCCGTCGTGGGTGGCGCCGCCGCTGTCGGTCACCTGGGCGATGCCGGAACCGGAGCGGTCGCGGTCGAGGATGCCGTTGTGGCCGTCGTTGGAGCTGTCCGCGTCGACCAGGATGACGTTGGTGATGTCGAGGTCGATGGTCGAGAGGGCGATGCCCGACGCGGCACGCTCGAACGATGCGACGACGGCCTTGGTGGAGTTGTAGGCCGCGTCGTCGGTGTCGACGGAGAGGAAGTTCTGCTCGTTGATCACCGAGGCGCCGGCCTTGTTCACCATGTCGGTGATGAGGCCGTCGATTTCGACCTGGACGTTGGCGCGGTTGACGCCCGGCTGGCGGGCCGAGACCAGGAGCTCCTTGAGCTTCTGGAGCGAGTCCCGGATGTTGTCGAGGCCGCTATAGGCGACGTCGAGGGTCGACTTGCCGATGGCGAGCGCGTCCTTGACGGTGCTGAGCGCGCCGTTGTCGGAGTCGGTGGTCGTCGCGATCGCCCAGTAGGCGGCCGAGTCCGCGGCCTGCCGGATCCGCAGGCCCGTCGACACACGGTTGTTCGCCTCGTTGAGCGAGGAGTTGATGCTGTTGAGCGTCTGAAGCGCGACCATCGCCGCGGTATTGGTGAGAAGGCTCGTCATCGTCTTTCCTTGTGGCACTTGAGAAAGACATGCCGACGGTCGGCTTGTTCAGGGCGGCCTCATGCCTTTGGAGAGCACCGGCGCGTTCGAGTGGGGGATGCCGTGTTCGTCCAACCTGCTACGCTTAATCGTCTACGCCGCGTCGCTGGCACGAACCTTGTGGTGTGTCAGCTTTTCGATTTTTCGGGGTACCGGTCGCGCCCCGGCCCGGGAAGCGGGACCGCGCATGCCGGTGCGAGCCTGAATGCCATAGGGCCACGTCCTTGCCGGGACGTGGCCGCGGGTCCGCATTTCCCACCGGTCAGCATGTCCAGGGGCCGCGCCTATTCGAAGAGGCGCAGGATCGTGGACAGCGAGGAGTTGGAGATCGCGAGCGCCTCGATGGCGAGCTGCTGCCGCACGAGAAGCGCCTCCTGCAACGCGGCCTCCTCCTCGAGGTCCACTTCGACGAGGGAGGCGTAGGCCTGCTCGCGCGCCGTCGCGATCGTCTCCACCATGGCGGCGTGGGACTGCACCTGGTTGACCATCGCGCCGACGGTCGCTCCGGCGTCCGTGACCTCGCCCATGGCCGCGTCGACGATGGCGATGAGGTCGTCGATCGTCTGGATGTCCGCCGCCGAGTCCGTCAGCCCGGAAATGTCGAAGTCGAGCACGGTATCGGTGGTTGCGTTCTCGGTGCGCGAGGCGTCGAGGATGCCCTCGTCGGCGTTGTCGTTGACGAGCGCCACGCCGCGGACGTCGATCTCGAAGTCGGTGACGGTGACGGAACCGCCCGAGCGGCTGACGTTGGCGACGAACGACTTCACCGGATTGTAGCTCGCCGACGCGGACTGGCTGAGGATCTCGACATCGCCGATGTTGGCGTCCGCCGCCGTCGACCGGAGCGTGGCCTGGAGCCCGTCGATCTCGCTCTGGATGGTGACGCGGTCGGCCCCGTTCGCGCGGGCGAGGACGAGGTTGTCGCGGATGTCCTGGAGCGTGTCGGATGCGGACGACAGCCCCGCGGACGCGGCGTCGAACGCGGCCTCTGCGACGGCCAGCTGGTCGATGAGGGTGTCCGACAGCGAGATGTCGCTCTGGATCGTCGCCGCGATGGCCCAGAGTGCGGCGCCGTCCCTGGCGCTGTTGATGCGGTTGCCGGTCGAGACCCGCTCGGTACTGGCGGCGATCTGCCTGTTGATCGAATTGACTTCGCGAAGGGCCGTCAGCGCGGCGCTGTTGGCGTGGATGGTCGTCATAACCGTGATCCTTCTGCGTCCTGATCCCTCGTCGGTCCGTCCGGTTCGGCTCGCCCCTGCCGCCGCCTACCGGAACTCGGCCAGCAACTCCCGGAACGCCTCGCGGTCCGCGGCGAGGCGTTGCAGCGCCTCGGCGTAGCGGATGCGATGGGCGTTGAGGTTGCGCAGCTCGTCGAGCGCGCCGGGCGGCAGCGCGATCGCCGTGCCGCAGAGCCGCGTGCCCCGCCGTGCGAGCGGCGTGGGGAGATCGGCGACGATGGGGGCGCCGTTGTCGTTGGCCGGGAGGAGGGCCAGGACCGGGCCGTCGGGATGAGAGCGTCTCATCGCTTGGCGTCCTCTACTCGATACACATGAGGCTGCCTGACGCGCGGTACGGTGCGCGGCGGCAAGGGATGACTCCGAACACGGAGCGGACCGGGCACGCCGTCATGGCGTACATGGGGGAACAGGTGCCGGATCGACCCGCCGAACCGGCTTCGGCCACTTAACGCGCGAACCCCGGCGCGGGACTGCCGCGGAGCGAGGAAATCCGCACTTCCGCCGCACTTTCAGCTTTCGCAAATTCCGGTTTGCCGGGTGAGCCGCCTGCCTCGGACCGGTGCCGCGACGTCCGGCGAGGGAATGTCGCCCGGCGCGTCGCCCGGCGCCTCCGGGAAGGCGTCAGAACCGGTAGGAGCGCTGCGCGCTGCGTGCCGCCTGTCCGGTGACAATGGCCGGCGCCGCGGTCTCGGCCCCGGTGTCGATGGTGGTGCCGACCTTTGCCGGAGCGTCTCCCGAGAGGGTCGTGACCTCGGTCAGCAGCGCGTTGGCGAAGGCCGAACCCGTGCAGCGGACCTCCGCAGCGGCGTCCTTGGCGTCCGCGTACACAGGCGCGGTGCCGACCCTGTCCGTCCTGCGGCGGCCGTACTTCACGCCTGGGCTCTGCGAGGGCGCCGGCGCCGGCGCGGCGTCCTCGTCGGCGAAGGCGAACTCGACGTAGACGCCTTCGAGGTCGTCCGCCGGCGGCACGGGGGCAGGGAGAAGCGCGACGGGCGCCGCGGTGTGCGGGGCGGGCCCGGCGGGCGCGATGGAGAGCTCGGCGGCGGACGCGTCCCACAGCGACGGATCGTAGTCGGACGGCCGGTCGGCCGGTTCCTGCACCGGCTCGCGCAGCTCGCGGAGCGGCAACGGCCGTGTCCGGGCGGCGGCATCAGCGGTCTGGGCGTCGCCGTTCGGCGTGGCGACCGACCGGAGGCGCGGTAGGGCCGACCCGATCCCGTCGCTCGGGCCATCGCGCCGTTCGCGCACGGTCGAGCCGGCGGCGTCGGCCCCGCCGAAAACCTTCGATGCGGTATTGTTGGTCAGCATACTCGTCCTACAGCACTTCGGCCCCAGCCGGTCGCCGCGCGGGATTGCGAGCGCGCTCGCCGGCGCGCGTTCCAGGCGCGGAAGCGGTGGCGCTCCCTCGGATCAGATGGGGGATGTGTGGCAGAGGCGGGCGGTTGGCGAAGGATATCAGGTTCGCCGAAACATCCGTGCCGGGGCGCCCTCCGGCGCGCGGCCGGCGGCCGGATGTCGGCTCCCGGGGAACGACAAAAAGGGCCGCCCGTCAGGGCGACCCTTCATGAGACCGGACCTGCCGCCTAGCGGAAGAGGCCCAGGATCGAGGAGCTCTGCGAGTTCGCGATCGAGAGGGCCTCGATAGCGAGCTGCTGTTGCGTCTGCAGGGCGCGGAGCTTGGTGGATTCCTCCTCCATGTTGGCGTCGACGAGGTCGCCGATCGCCACCGTCCGCGCGTCGATCATCGAGTTGAGGTACGACTCGGCCGACTCCAGGGCGGAGAGGGAGGCGCCGGCCTCCTGCGCACCCGCGATTGCGGAGGCGATCGCCGTGTCGAGCGCGGCGATGTACGGGTCGAGCACGGTGGCGGCCGTCGCGTCGGTCGCCGCGCTCACCGTCGTGCCGTCGAGGTCGGTGATGACCGCGGCAGCCGTGCCGTTGAGGATGCCCGCGTTCGTTGCCGAGTCGGTCAGGATGAAGCTGTCCGTCGCGACCGTCAGCGTGCCGAAGGTGGTGGTGGCGGAGTGGTTGATCGAGGTGACGTAGGAGATGTCGCTGTTCGAGGCCGGGTCGGCGGTGAACAGGGTCACGCCGTTCATCGGCTGGGTCGCCGCGAGGGACTCGAGGCGGGAGACGATGCCGTCCACCTCCGTCTGGATCGCCGAGCGGTCGGCACCGGCCTGCCGCGCGGAGACGAGAAGGGTCTGGAGGTCCTGCAGCTCGGAGACGGTCGCGTCCATCGTCGCCTGCACGGAGGTCATCAGCGCCTTGCCGATGCCGAGCGAGTCGCGCAGGGCGATGTCGGCGGAGTTCTCCGAACGCGCGGTGGTGGCGAGCTCCCAGTAGGTCGCGTTGTCGGCGGCGTCGTTGACGCGCAGGCCGGTGGAGACGCGCTCGTTGGTGGTCTCGAGGGCGCTGTTGACGTTCTGCAGGTTCCGAAGGGCGGAGATCGCGGCAGCGTTCGTGATGATGCTGGTCATTGTTTCGTCCTCTACGCAATACAAGATGAGGGGAAACATGCCGGACACGGCTCGCAGGGTGGACTTCATGTCATTGGCGGGAACTGTGCTGTCCGCCAACCTGCGCACGAGCAGGTTCTAACCTGACGAGCTTGCTTGAAGCTTTGTGAATTGAGCGGTGGCTGTGATTATTTCTGTGTTGCCATAGCCGCCGCCCGTCGCGGGCCCGCTCACACGAAGGAGCGGACCAGGGAACCGACGATCAGGTTCCAGCCGTCGATCAGGACGAAGAACAGGATCTTGAACGGCAGCGCGATCACCGTCGGCGGCATCATCATCATGCCCATCGACATGATGAGCGTCGCGACGATGAGGTCGATCACCAGGAAGGGGAGCAGCACCAGGAAGCCGATCTCGAAGCCGCGCCGCAGCTCGGAGATCATGAAGGCGGGGACGAGGGTGCGCAGCTCCGTCACGCGCTCCGACGAGGCCTCGATGCCGGCGAGGTCGGCGAAGAGCTCGAGGTCGCGCGGGCGCACCTGCTGCAGCATGAACTCCCTGAACGGCTCGGTGACGCGGGTGTAGGCCTCCTCCTCGGTGATCTCGTTCTGGGTCAGCGGGCGCACCCCGTCCTCCCAGGCTTTGTCGAACACCGGACCCATCACGTAGAAGGTCATGAAGAGCGCCAGCGAGATCACGACGATGTTCGCCGGCGTCGTCTGCAGGCCGAGACCGGCGCGCAGGAAGGAGAGGGCGACGATCATCCGGGTGAAGCTCGTCACCATGATGAGGAGCCCCGGCGCCAGCGACAGCACCGTGATGAGGGCGACGAACTGGATGATCCGCCCGGAGGCCGAGCCGCTGCCGGCCGGAAGCAGCTCGGAGAGGTCGAGCTGCTGGGCGGCCGCCGCGCCGGCGACGAGGACGAGCGGGCTCGCCGCCATGGCGACGATGAGACCATGACGCACAAATCGGAAAGTCATTTTCCGGATCCAATCCCTACTGGAAGACCATCGACTCGATCAGAAGCTCCTGCACGGTGCCGCTCGAGGCGGCGCGCACGCGTTCGTTGAGGTCGTCGCGCAGGTGGTTGAAGGCCGAGGCGCCGATGAGCTCCCCCAGCGAGACCGTGCGCAGGAAGGCGATGAGGTCGGTCGAGAGCGTCGCCTTCATCCGCTCCACGTCCTCCACCGCCTCCACGTCGAACACCATCGCGGTGTCGAGGCGGATGCGCGCGCCGGACGGGGAGGCGAGGTTGGTGATGACCGGTTCCAGCCGGGTCACCGTCGTCTCCTTGTCCCAGGCGAGGGAGGGCTTCTGGATCTCCACCTCGTTGGCGCGCTTGGTGGCGACGCTGGAGATCGTGTCCACCTGCATCATGCCGAGGCCCGCGCCGGCGGCGCCGCCCATGAGCGTGACGACAACGGCGGCGAGGATCGTCCCCATCATGCCGCCTTTCTTCTTGTCGTCGTCAGTCGCCAGATCATCTGCCGTGACGTCGTCTTCCATCAGAACGGTACCACCCTGTCGTAGATCTGCTGGCCCCAGTTCGGGGATTGGATCTCGCTCTGCCGGCCCCGGCCGCCGTAGGAGATGCGCGCCTCGGCGATGCGTTCGTAGTCGACGGTGTTGAGGCGGTTCACGTCGAGCGGGTTGACGATCCCGGCGACGGTGAGGACGCGCATCTCGTCGTTGACGCGGATCTCCTGGCTGCCTGTGATGAAGAGGTTGCCGTTGGGCAGCACCTCCTTCACCACCGCCGCCACGCGAAGCCGCAGCTTCTCGGAGCGGTCGATGGTGCCGGTGCCCTTGTAGTTGGAGGTCGAGCCGACGTTGCCGGTGAGAGCACCCTCGGCCGACCCTTCCGGTCCGTCGAAGCCGCGGCCGGAGACGTTGAGGCCGAAGTCGAGATTGGCGTCGGACTTGCGCTTGCGCTCGGACTCGTTGTCGAATTCGGCCTTGTCGTCGAGCTGGATCATGACGGTCAGCGTGTCGCCCACGTTGCTGGCGCGCACGTCGGTGAGGAGCTCGCGCGTCCGCCGGCCGTAGAGCGAGGTCGGGTCGCCGAGCGCGGCCACCTCGACCGCAGCCGCCATCGGCATCCGCTCGGCGACGAGGCCCGTGCCGACCGGCGACAGCTCGGGTTTGACCAGCGGAGTGCCGTCGGCGCATCCCGCCAGCACGAACGCCGTCGTGCCGAACATGAGGACGCGTCTCACGATGGCATCCCGTTGAGGTCGTCGCGCGACAGGCCGGCCATGATGGCGGCGATCCGGGCCGCCTTCTTGGTGTCCATCTCGTTCAGGATCGCGCTCGCCGTGCGGGGCGAGACCTTTGCGATCACCGCCGCCGCCTGCAGCTCGTTCATGGCGGCGAGCTGCTGGGAGGCGGCGTCCGGCCGCATGCCGGCGTAGATGGCGACGAGGTTCTGTTCGGCGAGCTTCAGGAACTTCTCGCGCCGGGTCAGCCAGTCCTCGTATTCCTGTCGCTTGGCCTCGAGGGCCTGGAGGCGGGCGTTGACCTGCTGCTCGGCCTCCTGGAGGCGGGCGAGCTTGCGGGCGAAGCGCACGTCGCCGGCCTCGTCGGCGAGGTTCCGGCAGTAGGCCTCGGCGGCCGAGCTCTCCTCGGCGTCGGCGGCGGGCGCCAGGGCGAACGGCGCGGCGAGGAGGGCGATCGCGAGCGCCACCGCACTGGCGGAGTGGGTCAGGTGATGGGTCATTGGACGATCAGCTCCGCTTGAAGGGCGCCTGCGGTCTTGATGGTTTGAAGGATCGAGATGATGTCCGACGGCTTCAGACCGATGGTGTTGAGGCCGTGGACGAGGGTCTGGAGGTCGGTGCCGTCGACGATGGCGATCTTGCCGCCGGCCTCCTCGGCGGAGACGAAGGTGTTCGGCTCGACCGCGGTCACGCCGTAGGAGAACGGATCGGGCTGGACGACCGTGGGCGACTCGGCGACGCGCAGCGTCAGGTTGCCGTGCGCGAGGGCGACGGTGGACACGCGCACGTTGGCGCCGATGACGACGGTGCCGGTCGCCTGGTCGACGACGACGCGGGCCGGGGCGTCGGTCTCCACCGTGAGCTGGCCGATCTCGGCGAGGAAGCGCGTCGCGCCGACGGACTTTGGCTTGTTGAGGACGACGGTGCGCAGGTCGCGCTCCGCGGCGATCCGGCTGCCCCAGCGCCGCTCGGTGTACGCGTTGATGGCGTCGGCGATCTTGGCCGCCGTGCGGTAGTCCGGGTTGTTGAGCTCCAGCACCAGCTTGTCGATCCCGACGAGGGTGCCCGGCACCTTGCGCTCCACCAGCGCCCCGTTGGGGACGCGGCCGGCGGTCGCGACGCCCTCGGTGAGGGTCGCCGCCTGGCCCTGGACGTTGACGCCGGAGGTCTGCACCTGGCCCTGCGCCACGGCGTAGACCTGGCCGTCGCCGCCGGTCAGCGGGGTCACCACCAGCGTGCCGCCGCGCAGCGAGGTCGCGTCACCGATGGAGGAGACCGCAACGTCGATGCGCGAGCCGACGCCGACGAAGGGCGGCAGCGTCGCCGTCACCGTGACGGCGGCGACGTTCTGGGCGCGCAGCGGAACGCCGCGCACGGCGACGCCCATCCGGTCCAGCATCGACTTCAGCGCCTGCTCGGTGAAGGGCGCGTTGCGCAGCGTGTCGCCGGTCCCCTGCAGGCCGATGACGAGGCCGTAGCCGATGAGCTGGTTGTCGCGCACGCCCTGGACGGTGGTGATGTCCTTGATGCGCGATCCGTCCGGCCCGCCGGGAGCCCCGGCGGTGAGGAGGAGCGACAGCGCCGCGACCGTGATCGTGAGGAGGCGCGTCATGGGGCCGACACCTCGATCGCGCCGTCCATCCCGACGATGCCCGAGACCATCCGGTTGGAGTCGAGGTTGCGCGCCTGGACGATGTCGCCCACCCCGCCGTCCGCCTGTGGCAGCACGGTCGTCGTGATCGTCAGGTTGCCCATCCGGAAGCGCGCCTGCGTCGGCTTGCCCCGGAAGACGACCCTCGACGTCTGGAAGGCGTTGAGCGGGATCGGCTTGCCGGCGGGCAGCGTGCGCCGCGCCTCCCGGCCGATCGCGCGGGAAGGATCGGTGAGGACGGCCAGCGGCCGGTTCGGGTCGTAGTAGAAATGCCGCTCGGTCAGCATATCCGCCGAGACGGTGTCGCCTCGGTTGATGGTCTCCGCCGGGACCGGCAGCAGGCCGCCGGACTGGTCGACGGCGGCCGCCGGAGCCGCGGCGAGGGCGAGCGCCAAAGCGGCGCCGCACATCGGGTGGAACGCCCGCGCCGCGACCATCAGCGGATACCCTTCGAGACGGTGCCCGCCATGTCGTCGGCCGTCTGGATCACCTTGGAGTTCATCTCGTAGGCGCGCTGGGCGGAGATGAGCTCGGTGATCTCCTTCACCGGGTCGACGTTGGAGTCCTCGAGATAGCCCTGCTGCAGGGTGCCGAAGTTGGTGTCACCGGGAAAGCCGAGGGTCGCCTGTCCGGACGCGGGCGTCTCGCGGAAGAGGTTGTCTCCCAGCGCCTCGAGGCCGGCGTCGTTGGGGAAGACGGCGAGGCTGATCTGGCCGAGCTGCTGCGTCGCGGTGACGCCCGCGAACTTGGCGTACACCTCGCCCGACTGGTTGACGACGATCTCCGTCGCGTCGATCGGCACGTTGAAGCCGGGGTCGACCAGGTAGCCGTCCAGGGTGACGATCTCGCCGTTGGGGCCGAGATTGAAGCTGCCGGCGCGGGTGTAGAGCGTCTCGCCGTTGGGGCCGATGATCTGGAACCAGCCGCGACCGTTGATGGCGAGGTCGAGCGGGTTGTTCGTGCCCTTCAGCGGACCCTGTTCGTGGAGGTTGCGCACCGCGACGGTGCGCACGCCGAGGCCGATACGGGTGCCTTCCGGCACCGGCAGCTCGCCGCCCCGGTTGGGCACGCCCTGGGCGCGGTCGGTCTGGTAGAGCAGGTCCGCGAACTCGGCGCGCGAGCGCTTGAAGCCGGTCGTGTTGATGTTCGCCACGTTGTTGGCGATCACCTCGAGGTTCGTCTGCTGTGCGCTCATGCCCGTGGCGGCAATGGCGAGAGCCTTCATGGCGGCGCTCCTTCGATTGCGTGGCGAATGGGGATTGGCCCGCCGGCTGGCCCGGCGGGTCGAGGGCAGCCTCCGGCCGTCGGCCTAGATCTGCATCCGCGCGATTTCCTGGTAGGCGGCGACGACACGGTCGCGCACGGCGACGGCGGCGCGGAGCTGCTCCTCCGCCGTCATCAGGCTCTGCACGACGCTCTGCACCGAGGTGTCGCCGGCGACGCCCGAGATCGCCGCCGCCTCGCCGGTGCGCATCGCATCGCGCGCGTTGGCGGCGATCTTGGCGAACATCGCCTCGAAGTTGTCGCCGACGGTGGCGGCGGAGCCGACCGGATCGACCTGGCGGATCGATTCGCCGGCGCCGATGGGGGAGACGTTCATCATGAGCCGCTCCTCAGGAGGTCAATGGTTTGCGCGATCATCGAGCGGGCACGCTTCATCATCTGGAGGTTCGCCTCGTAGGAGAGGTTGGCCTCGCGCATGTCCGCCATTTCGGTGAGCAGGTTCACGTTCGGCATCTTCACGTTGCCGTCCGCGTCCGCCGCCGGGTGGCCGGGGTCGTGCTCGACGATGAAGGGGGCATCGTCGAGCGCGGTGTTCTTGACGCGCACCGACAGGGCGCCGATCTCGCGGTCGAGCTCGGCGCCGAAGACGATGGTCTTGCGCTGGTAGGGGTCGGCGCCGGGCGTTCCCCCGGTCGACTGCGCGTTGGCGATGTTCTCCGACACGACGCGCAGGCGGTAGGACTGCGCCTCGAGGCCGGCGCCCGACAGGCGGGACACCATGGCCAGTGGATCGGCACCGCTCATCGGAAGCTCACCGAGGTGAGGAGCATGCGGTGAAAGGTGCCCATCACCTGGAGCGAGAGCTGGTGCTCGCGCGCGGTCTCGTCCGCCTTCATGAGCTGCTCGTCCAGCGACACGTTGTTGGCCGAGTGCTTCATGTCCCAGCCTTCCTTGCGTGTGAGGCTGCCGCCGGTGAGGCGTCCGGGCGAGAGGGTCAGGTGGTTGGCGCGGGTCGCCACCATCTGCAGGTGGGTCCTGTCGCCGTCGGCGGAGAAGGCGGCGATGTCGCGCGCCTTGTAGCCGGGTGTGTTGGCGTTCGCGATGTTGCCCGCGATCGCGGCTTGCCGGGTGGCGGCCCAGTCGGCCCTGCGGCCGGCGAGCTCCATCACGTGGAGCGGGCCGACGGCCGCTGATGTTTGTGGAATGGCTCCAACGGTCATGGTCGGATTCGACGCTCCATCCGTCTTCGAACGGGGCCACCGTAGGCGGAGCGTCTTGTGCGGGGCTGGCGCGGCGCTAACAGCTATGCCGTGACCGGGCAAAAAGCGTCCCGGCGAACAATCACCTATGCCGCCACCATTGGACGGCACGCGCGATGCCGGGCTGCGGCAGGGCGACTGTCCCGCAACGGCGCCGCGGTGGCGGGCCGGCCGGGCCGAGGCCGAGTTTCGCTCCCGCCAGGGCGGAGCCGGGAAGCGCTAGAGCGTGCGGACCACGCGGCACGGGCTTCCGGCGGCGAGGACGCCGGCGGGAAGGTCCCTGGTGACGACGCTGCCCGCCGCGACCACCGTGTTCTCGCCGATCGTGACGCCGGGACAGACCACGACGCGCCCGCCGAGCCAGGCGCCGTCGCCGATGACGATCGGGTGTGCCGCCTCCAGACCGCTGCGGCGGGTGGCCGCGTCGAGAGGGTGGGTCGCGGTATAGAGGTGCACGCCGGGCGCGACCTGCACGTCCGCGCCGAGGGTGATCGCGGCGCAGTCGAGGAACACGCAGTCGTAGTTGACGAAGGTGCGCGCGCCGATGGCGATGTTGAAGCCATAGTCGCAGCGGAAGCTCGGCCGGACCACGGCGTCCTCCCCGAGGTGACCGAGGAGGCGCCCCAGCACCGCCCGCAGCGCGGCGGTGTCGCTCGCGACGGTGGCGTTCAGCGCATCGACGAGGGTCTGCGCCGCCTCGTAGTCGGCCACCAGTTCCAGGTCGCTGGCGAGGTAGAGCTCGCCGGCGAGCATCCGTTCCTTGTTCGACGTCGCGCTCATGGCGCCCGCTCCCACTCGTCGTCTCCCGCCACCGGCGGGGCGGCAGGACTTCAGAAGGCGGGCCGCGACTTCGCGGCCTCTTCGTCCTTGGAGTAGACGAAGTAGAGCACCTGCGCGACCGCGCGATAGAAATCCTCGGGGATGAACCGGTCGACCTCCACCGCGTAGTAGAGGGCGCGGGCGAGGGGCGGGTTCTCCACCACCGGCACCTCGGCACCCTCGGCGAGCTCGCGGATCCTGAGCGCCACAGCGTCGACGCCCTTGGCGACGACCTTCGGCGCGCCGCCGACGGCACGCTCGTAGGCGAGGGCGACCGCGTAGTGGGTGGGGTTGGCGATGACGACCGTCGACTGGGGGACCGCGGTCAGCATGCGCCGGCGCGAACGGTCCTTCTGCGCCGATCGCATGCGGGCCTTCAGGATCGGGTCGCCTTCCGACTGTTTCAGCTCGTCCTTCACCTCGCGCCGGGTCATGCGCAGGTCGCGCCGCCACTTCATGCGCGTCCAGGTCAGATCGGCCGCGACGAGAATGATGGTCGCCGCGCAGATCGTGGAGAGGAGGCGGATGGCGATCGTCAGGATCTGCTTGGGGAGGAGCGTCGGGTCCACGAAGACGGCACGGATCACCGTCGGAACCTCGTTGCGCAAAAGGAGCGCGGCGATGGTCCCGATCACCGCGAATTTGAACAGTGAGCGGAGAAATTCCACGACGCCCTGGCTCCCGAAGATGCGTTTCAGGCCCGCATTGATGGAGATCCGCTCCAGCTTCGGCTGGATGCGCTCGCCGACAATGCGGGGCGAGGATTGGGCAAACCCTGCCGCCAGTCCGAACACGGCGAGGAGGATGACGATGGGCAGCGTGAAGACGGCCGCCGTCTTGTAGACGTCGAGGAACAGGGCCGTGACGTCCGCGCCCTGCCCGAGGTCGTAGCTGGAGGCGTTGTCCATCAGGCGCGACAGGGCCGCGGCGAGGTCCCGCGTCTGCTCGCTCGCCATCACGCCGAGCACGGTGAGGATGCCGAGGAGCGAGGCGAAGGCGGGCGCCTCGCGCGAGAATGGCGTCTGGCCCTTGCTGAGCGAGTCCTCGATCTTCTTCGGGGTCGCCTCTTCCGTCTTTTCAGAGCTGTCGGGCTTGTCCGCCATGTCTCCACTCCACGTCTCAACTCCATCGCCGGGACGCGCGAGGCGGCCGGGGGCCCGGAGGCGGGAAGGGCGGCCGGCCGCTCAGCGGCAGCCGGCGCGTCGGGGGCGCGGGCGGATCGCCGCCCGTGCGGCGCTCCGCCGGCCCGGCGGCGGGGCTACTGCAGCAGCCCGCCGTCGTCGTCCCCGGTCGACAGGTCGATCTCGCCGCGCTGGCCCATGGCGAGGGCGAGGTCGGTGATCTTGCGCCGGGCCTCGTTGACCTCGCGGGCGGTCGCCGCCTCGCCGGAGGCGAGCTCCTGCTCCACCATGCGCCGCGTGCGGGCGGCGAGGCAGGAGAGCACCTGCGCGCGGAAGGCCGCGTCGGTCCCCTTGAGCGCCATCACGAGGTCCGTGTTGTCGATGCTGTCGAACAGCGTGGTGAGCGCCTTCGGGGCGAGCTTGATGATGTCGTCGAAGGTGAAGAGCAGCGAGCGCAGGATCTCCGCCGACTTCGGGTGCGTCGAGGCGAGGCCGTCGAGCAGGCCCTCCATCTGCTCCCGGTCCATCTTGTTGATGATGTCGGCCATCCTGGCGTGGCTGTCGCCGCCGCCGGCGAGCGAGAGGTTCACCATGAAGTCCTCGTAGAGCGCCTTCTCGACGATCTTCAGCGCATCCTCGACGACGGCCTTGGTGGACAGCATGCGCCGGGCGACCGAGTCGCGCAGCTCCTTCGGGAACTCGCTCATCACCTTCGCCGCGGTGGGCGGGGCGAGCTTGGTGAGGACGAGGGCCGCGGTCTGCGGGTGCTCGTTGAGCAGGTACGGCACCAGCGAGCCTTCCGACAGGCCGCTCATCTTGTCCCAGATGGACTGGTTCACCCTCCCTTCCATCTCGGCGATGATGTCGGCGATCTGCTCCGGCGGCAGGATGCCTTCCAGCATCCGCTGCACCGTGGCGGTGTCGCCGACGACGTTCGTGCCGATCCCGAACTGGGTGATGAACTCCTCGACGAGCTCCTCGATCTGGTGCACCGGGACCGGGCGCAGCTCGGCCATCGCATGGGTCACCGTGCGCAGCTCCGGCGGCTCGAGGTGCTTCATCACCTCGCCGGCGGCGTGCTGGCCCATGGTCATGAGGACGGTGGCCACCTTCTCGACGTTGGACAGCTGCCGTTTGGGAAGGGCGGGCGGCGCTGGTGCGGTGGCGGCTTCGGGGGGCATCGGCTACCTCTCGCTGCCGGCCGGGCCGACGATCTCGGTCAGCGACACGCCGAAGCGCGAGGAGTCGTCGTCGACCACCACCACCTCGCCGCGCGCGATGATGCGGCCGTTGACGACGATGTCGACCGGCTCGCCGACGCGGTGGTCGAGCGCGACCACCTGGCCGCGGCCGAGCTTCATGAGGTTGGCCACCGGCATCGTCGCCGAGCCCAGGACCACCTGCATGTTCACCGGGATGCGCAGGATGGTGTCGATGGAGGGCTCGTGGGAGCCGTTGGCCGGTGCGTTCGGGGTGTTGGGCTTGCTCTCGCCGTCAGACATCATCGTCCTCATTGAAGGGAAACATGGCGGAGAGGGCTCCTCGATGAGCCCTCGGGATCAGGCGGGTCGCGTCGGGGGCGGGCCGGCGGCCCACCGCGCTTCGGCGGGGGGTCAGGCGCTGCGCTGCGCCGCGGTGGCGAGCTCGGACCAGGTGAACTGGCGCCCGTTCATGACGGCCATGGCGGCCTCGTACTCGGGGCTGTTCTGCGTCGTCGTCTCGTCGTCGCCGTCGGCCTTGGGTTCGCTCGCCCTGGCGAGGGCCTCCCTGTTCTTGACCAGCATCATCATCGGCCCGGTCGGCGCGGGCCGCTCGGCTGCCGTCGACGAGGCGGGCCGCCTGGTGTCGGATGCGGCCGCGAGAGGGGACGCGTCGGGGCCGGTCGAGGCTGCCGGAAGCGATCCGAAGGATGCGGGCCGCACGGCGGACGCATCGGCCTCGGTGGCGCGCTGGGCGCTGGCGGCGGAGGCGAGCGGGGTCGCCGGCCGGGGCCTGGCGCCGGGGACCGACTGCAGCGGGCGCGGGCTGCGGAGCGCGGCGTTCCGGTTCGCGGCCTGCGTCTCCGTCGCCTTCTCCCGGGCGGCGGCGATCCGGGCGCGGGCCGCGTCACGGATGCGGATCGCGGCGGGGACGCTTTTGCCGGCCGCCACCGGCTCCTCCTCGGCCCCGGCTTCGGCCGGCTCGGCTGCGGGCTCCTCGCCCGCGGCGGAAGCGTTCGCCTCGATCACGACCGGGCGGGGGGCGGGAACTGCGGCCGGAGCCGGGGGCGTCGCCGTCTCGAAGACCTTGAACTCGAGGTAGGCGTCGCGGGTGCGGATGGTCGCGTCCTCGATGTCGTTCATCATCATCCGCGCCTCGTTGAGGCGGGTGGCGAGGGTGACGGCCATCTCGCCGCCGTCGTCGGCCATCTTCCCCATCGCCTCGCGGGCGCGGTCGATGGCCTCGGAGGCGCGGGCGAACTCCTTCGCTGCCGCATTCTGCAACGCGTCGAACCGCCGGAGGCGCCGGTACATCAGGATCACCGCCCCGGAGGTCGCGGCGAGAGCTGCAAGGAGGATGATGTTAATTGCCGAGGAGATCACCGATAAACTCCTGTTCTGGATCGAACACATCGTCGACGCGCAGTTTGTAGACCCCGTCCGCCTGTCCCAGCTGGCACCAGAAGAGGGCCTGGTTGTTGGCCTCCAGCTTGACGGGCGACTTCGGCGTGGCCGACAGCTGGATGAGATCGCCGGGCTTCATCGCGGTGATGTCGCCGAGGGTGATCATCTTCTCGTCGAGGATCGCGCGCAGCTTCACGTCGGCGCGCGTGACGCCGGCCCGCATCTGGCGGACCCAGTCCGGATCGCGCGAGCCGCCGACCTCCGCGGTGGTGGTGGAGCCGAGCGCGCGGCGGACCATCTGCAGGCCCGCGTAGGGGAGGATGATGAACATCTCGCCGCCGCGGTTGATCGCCTGGACCAGGAACTTCGCCGCCGCCGCCTGTGCGGTGCGCCGGCCGATGACGGCGAAGTGCATCCGCGTCTCGAGGCGCTCGACCCGGAAGGTCGCCTTGGTGACCACCGAGAAGGACTGCGTGAGGACATCGCAGACGAGTTCGGCCAGCTTGGCGCAGACCTTCATCTCGATGTTGGAGAAGGTGCGGCCGTCCTCCTCCGGCATCTCCTGCCCGTCGGCCCCGAACATCACCTCGACGATCGTGAAGATGAAGTCGCGATCGAAGCCGAGGACCACCTCGCTGTCCCACTCGGGGACCTCGAGGATCGCGGTGACGGCGTTCGCCTCGTAGGGCTCGAGCATCTCGCCGATGCGGCCCTGCTCGATGTCGAGGACGGAGAAGTAGCAGGGCGAAGCGGCGACGGCGCGCATCTGTTCGGCGCAGGAGTTGGCGACCCGGTCGAAGATGACCGGCAGCATCGGCAGGCGGTCGACCTGGATGCCGGCCGCGTCGAGGAGCTTGTCGGAAACATCGCTCATCGTGTCCCTCACGCGGCCTTGTCGGTGGCGCGGCGGCCCTGGTCGTCATTGGCCGGGCCGTTGCCCAGGGCCTCCGACTCCACTTCGTCGATGGTCGGACGGGAGGAGGTCTCGATCGTCTTGCGGCCGTGCTCGAGCGCGATCTGCGGCATCGCGCCGTTGATGTAGGCGAGAAGCGCCTGCTTCGTGATGAGGTAGGGCTTCATCTGCTTCTCGGAGATGGTTTTGATCTTGGAGGACATCGGCGCGAAGAACGCGTACGAGGACAGAATGCCGAGGAAGGTGCCGACGAGCGCCGAGGCGATGAGGCCGCCCAGGATCTCCGGCGACTGGTCGATGGCGCCCATCGCCTTCACGATGCCGAGCACCGCCGCGACGATGCCGATCGCCGGAAGCGCGTCGGCGATCTCGCCGAGCGCCAGCGCCGGCTTCTGCTTGTCCTTGCGGATGGTGGCGATTTCCTGGTCCATCAGCGCTTCGATCTCGAAGCCTCGCGCGTTGCCGATGAGGATCAGGCGCACGTAGTCGCAGATGAAGTTCAGCAGCATCTTGTCTTTGACGATGGTGGGGAACTTCTTGAAGAGCTCGGACTCTTCCGGGTTGTCGACGTGCGCCTCGACCTCGTTGCGCGGCTTGGCCTTGAGGTCGCGCATGAGCGCGAACAGGCAGCCGAGCAGCTCGAGGAGGTCCTTGCGCTTGGGCGCCTTGCCGGACGCCGCCTGGACGATGGCCGACCCGGTCTTTTTGATCATCGCCGAGGGGTTGGCGATGATGAAGATCCCCGCCGCGAGGCCGAAAATGATGAGCACCTCGAACGGCTGCCAGAGCACGTCGATGTGGCCGCCCATCGCCATGAAGCCACCCAGCATCGATCCGATGCCGATGACGAGACCCAATATGACTGCCAAGAGTTCATCTCCCGTGATTGCACGCTAGAGGCGTATGCCTGTTAGCTTGCTCGAGCATGGCCCGAGGCAGGCTTCGCCAGGATCTCCAAGGGGGCCCCGGTGTCCACGCTCGCCGCCCCCGGCAAGGCGGCGCAATCTCTGCGGGAGTTGCTTGTTGCAGGTGACCGGTGGCGCATCGGCTGTGAGCCCGCGCGGATACGCCGACTGCGGGGCGCGAGGCTGGGGCGAGGCCGTCCGATGCCTGTTATCACCGGATCTGACGGGAACTTGCGGCTTGACCGCCAGCCCCGTGCAACTGGCCTGAGCGAGTGTGCTCAAGCGCCGCGCGCGAAAGGAGTTGAAGAGGGCCACGGCGCTTTACAGGAGGACGAACATGTCCGTCGCAGTGAGCTACAGGCTAATTTCCTCGAACCTCGACCGGCAGCTCGAAATCACATCGAAGCAGGGGCCGGTGAAGCTCGAGGCGCAGTACTACCTCGAGAACTACGGGAATGTGACGTCGATCGACGAATTCCTGCAGGATACCAGGCTGTTCACGACCGCGATGAAAGCGTTCGGCCTCGAAGACATGGCCTTTGCCAAAGGCTACATGCGCAAGATCCTCGAGGAGGGAATGAGCGACCCTCTCTCGCTCGGCAACCGCACGACCGACCCGCGCATCCAGGAGTTCGCCCGCGCCTTCGATTTCGAGAGCTTCGGCGACCTCACCATGAAGCGGGAAGCCACCGGCCAGCAGGTGGTCGACAAGTTCGTCCGCCAGCAGCTGGAAGTCACGGCGGGGGAACTGGACGGCGAAGGGGTGCGCCTCGCCCTCTACTTCGAGCGGATGGCGGGGGAGATCCACTCTCCCTACGACATCCTCGCCGACAAGGCCCTGAGCAAAGTCGTGCGGACGGTGCTGAACCTTCCGACCGCCTTCTCCGGCGCCGACATCGACAAGCAGGCCGCCGTGCTGGCGGAGCGTCTCGACGGCGTCGACTTCAGCGACGAAGACCAGCTCCGCCGCTTCCTCATGCGCTTCACCACGATGTGGGACGCGACTCAATCGGTGAGCCGCGACCCGATCCTCAACCTCTTCGCCGTCGGCGGGGCGACCATGCAGACCGTCTCGCTCGAACTGGCACTATCCCTGTCTTCCCTACGCCTTGGAGGCGCCTGAGTGGCATCCGAACTCTACGTGTCGCTGTCTGGCCAGATGGCCATGGAGACGCGACTTTCGACGGTGGCGAACAATGTCGCCAACATGCGCACCGCCGGCTTCCGTGCCGAAACGGTGAACTTCGACACCGTCCTCAGCGACTATCACGCCGACCGCGTCAACTTCGCCGCGGTCGGCGAGATGCACATCGACCGCTCCGCCGGTCCGGTCGAACTGACCGGCAACCCGCTCGATGTCGCCATCGTCGGCGAGGGCTGGTTCGGGATCGAGACGCCGTCCGGCACCGCCTACACGCGGGACGGCCGCTTCACGGTCAGCGCCGAGGGCGACCTGCGGAGCCTCACCGGCTACGCCGTCCTCGACGAGGGCGGCGCACCGATCCAGCTCGACATCAACGGCGGTCCGGTCGAGATCGGGGCGGACGGCACGATGATCCAGAACGAACGCAACGTCGGCGTCCTGGGCCTCTTCATGCTGTCCGACGAGGCCAACCTGACCCGCTACGGCGAGACCGCGCTCCTCTCCGACGTCGTCGGCGAGCCGGTGGTGGACCGTGTCGCCAACGGGGTGCGGCAGGGGTACCAGGAGGGATCGAACGTCAACCCGATCCAGTCGATCGCCGAGCTCATCGAGATCCAGCGCGCCTTCGACAACGCGACCGCCGCCGTCGGCGACCGCGAGGAGACCTTGCAGCGCGCCGTCCGGACCCTCGGCGCCGACTGACGCGGGCGCCGTTGGAGTGCGGCGTATTGCGGATCAGTCGTAGCCGAGCAATGCGCAGGCGCGCCTGTAGTCCGAGTTGACATTCACGAGGGCCGTCGTCTCCTCGGAGACGGGGCGGCGGGGGCGGGGCGCGATGTCACCCGACCGCCGGCCGCTGTCGCCGGTGATCGTCCGGTAGTCAGCCCACGTCTCACTCCAGGTGGGGTCGAACGGGAGCCCGAGGCGGCCCGTCGCCTCGCGCAGCCAGCGGTCCGGCGCCTCGGTGAAGGCCTCGTAGGTGAGGAAGCCGTTCGTGGCGGCATACTCCGCGAAATGCCGGAAGCCCCCCATCACCGGGCCGATCGCCTCGGGTTTGGCGAAGCGGGACGACACCATGCTGAGCCACACGTCGAGGGGATGGCGCGTGGTGACGAGGACGCTCGTCGCCATGCGCGGGGCGACGAGTTCCAGGAGGCTCGGCCGGCGCCGGGGCGGCAGGCCGCCACCCGCGACGTAGTCGACGTGCGACCAGTCCCGCAGGAGGAGGATCGTGCCGCGCCGTGCGGCGTCGACGGCGAGGCACTCGAGGATGTCGACGACCGTCGCCTCGCCGCAGTTCGCGAGCGCGTCGATCTCGCCCTTCAGCGTGTCCGAGAGGCCGAACCAGCGGCGGTACTGGTCGAGCGGGTTGAAGGAGACCATGGAGAGGCTCGCCATGGGGTGGATCTCGCTGAGGAGCGTGACGCCGCCCATCGTGCCCAGGCACTTGCTGATCGCGGTCCCGCCGCTGCTGGCGAGATGCGAGACGATCGCGACGCGCGGCTTCGCGGCCGGCGGCGGCGCCGGACGCGGAACCGGAAGGGGGGCTGTCCGGCGGTATTCCGGAACCGACCTCGCGGGGACGGAGAAGCGCGAGTCGACCGCCGCCTCGCGCAGCGAGCGTGACAGGTCGAGCGAGGCGCTCTCCCGCGCCGCCGGCGTATCGGCCGGGCCGGGGAGGGCGAGCGGGACCGTGCCTTCGGCGTCGAGCCTCGCGAGGTGGCGGCGGTTGTGGGCCGTGATTTCCGCCAGGGCGTCCCCGAGGGCGCCGAAGTCGTCCTCGCCCATGCCGAGGAGACGGCCCACCTCCTGCACCAGAAGCTCGATGCGCACGTTGGGGTCCATCACGTCGTCGTAGGCTTCGTCGAGCAGTGGCGCGAAGGTGCGGAAGCCGAGCGCGCGGACCATCCGCAGCGCGTGCGGTCCGCCCAGCACCAGGAACGGGCGCCCCTCCGCCACCGCCCGACGGATCGGACGCGGGATCTGGATGAGGCCGCCGTAGTGCACCACCTCGTCGATGACGAGGACGATCTGGCGTGGGCGAGCCGGCGCCTGCGGCCCCGGCTGCATCAGGGCGAGCTTGTCCGCGAGCTGCGCGACCAGCTCGGTCAGCCTGTTGGCCGGATTGGCCTTGTGGCGGTCGATGAAGTCCCGCTTCGCGTCGTCCACCACGACCGGGACGTTGCTGCCGTAGTCGCGCGCCGGGGCGTGACCGTCGCGCAGGAGCTGCGCGGCGAGGATCGCCTGCTCGACGCGCGCCTCTCCGCCGAGGAGCGAGACGCGCGCCCCGGGCGTGTCGGATGTGATCGGCGCATTCGCGGCCTCGTCCGCCGGATCGCCGGGCAGGCGGCTCAGAAAGTGGAACCGGACCCGCTCCTCGCGTCCGCCGTAGACGCCGTCGTGGCGGTGGAGGATGGCGAGGTTCGCGGTGATGATCGTCGTGCGTCGCGCGGAGATGCCGAGTGCGTCGAGACGGGCGTAGAACCCCTCGAACGCCTCCGCGTCGAGAACGAAGCCGCCACCGTCGTTGACGAGGACGAACGACACCTCCGCGGCGGCGGCGCATTCACGGATCGCCCCGGCACAGCGGTCCAGCACCGCCGTCAGCGAACCGGGTGCCAGGAACGCGGCGAGGATGGTGACCTCGCCCGCCTCGGGGCCGATCCGCTCGAGACTGCGCACCGTGCGCTCGCGCGGCCAGCCGAGGTGGGCCGCCACGAGGTCCACGGTCGCCGGTCGGGTGTTGGTGAAGATGATCAAGTGGTCTGCCGGTTCGTCGGACCCTGGGGGACGCTCGCCCGCTCTAGCATCGCGACATCGGAAAGGCACGGTGCATTCGCGCCATAGCGGCCGACCGATGCGGTGGCATCGCGCCATCGGATGCTGGATTTTGCTGGTGGCCGCCGCACATTCATCCCATCATTTTGAGAACACAAGCGTTACGAAATGGGGCTAACCATGAGCAGCACCGACGCGGTCGTTCGCGATCCGCTCTACGGCAATCTCACCCTGAACTGGAAATGGATGCTGGCGCTCGGCATCCTGATGGCCGTCCTCGGCATCATCGGACTGGGCATGACCTACGCGCTGACGATCGTCGGCGTGGTGTGGTTCGGCGTGCTGGCGGTCATCGGCGGCATCGCCCAGGTCTTCGACGCCTTCAAGTACAAGGGGTGGAAGAGCTTCGGCGCGCACCTGCTGCTCGGCCTGCTCTACCTCGCGGCCGGCGTCGTGCTGATCGCGATGCCGGTGCAGTCGGCGTGGTGGCTGACGCTGCTGATCGGCGCGACCTTCATCGTCACCGGCATCCTGCGCATCATCATGGCCTTCCAGATCCGCGGCGGCGGCGCGGCCGTGGTCTGGCTCGGCATCACCGGCGCGGTGTCGCTGATCCTCGGCGTGATGATCTTCGGCATCGTCGACTTCCCGAGCGCCGAGCAGCTCGCGACGCCGGAGACGGCGACGGCCTGGTTCCGTGACTGGGGCTGGATCATCGGCCTCTTCATCGCGATCGAGTTCATCGCCCAGGGGGCGGCGCTCGCCGGCCTGGCGCTCGCCGCCAGGAAGGTGTCGCAGATCATGTCGCCCCCCTCGGGCAACTGATCAGGCGGTCGGCAGACCCTTCAGGGACGACAGCGTGACCGCGGGCGGCATGTCGGAATACTCGTCCGGCGCGCCGCCCCGGTTGATCCACACGGTGCGGAAGCCGAAGGCCGTGGCCCCGGCGACGTCCCACCGGTTGGAGGACTGGAACGACACCGCCTCCGGGAAGACGCGGAAGCGCGTGGTAACGAGTTCGTAGACCGCCGGCAGCGGCTTGTAGGTCTTCAGCGAATCGACCGAGAGGATATCGTCGAGGAGGCCGCCGATCCGCGCGGCCTTCACCGCCAGCTCAAGCATCGCCTGGTTGCCGTTGGAGAGGATCGCGACCTGCGCCCCCGCGTCGCGAAGCTGGGTGAGGACGTCGATCACCTCCGGGTAGGCGTCGAGCTCGCGGTAGGCGTCGAGGAGGCGCTCCCGCATCCCGCGCGGGGCGGTGGGGACGACGCGAAAGGCGGTGTCGAGCGCGTCCTCGGTCAGCGCCCAGAAGTCCCGGTAGCGGCCGGCGAGGCTGCGCACCCAGGAATATTCGAGCTGCTTCTGGCGCCAGACGGCGGAGAGCTGATCGGCGTCCGGTCCCACGTCGTCCTTGTATTTGCGCACGGCGGCATGGACGTCGAACAGCGTGCCGTAGGCGTCGAAGACGTAAACCTTGTGCATCAGCGTTCCTCCTGGCGCCGCCGGTCGTCGTCCGGCCGCGGCGCGTCCTTCGAGCGATCGGCGCGCGTAGCGGCGGCCGGAGCCACGGGATCGTCGCGGGTGCGACGCCGGATCCCTCCGCCGCGGACCCCGATCCTCCCGGGCTCTAGCGCAATGCGGCCGTCCGGGCCACCGTTGCAGTGGTGCAAGGCGATCCGCAAGGATGGGCTTCGCCGCTTTCCATGTCCCGGCACTGCGCTTAAACCAGTCCCGTTGGAGGGCTCAAATGGCAGACTGGTCGCAGACTTGGACTTGGTTCGACGGCGGATGGCATGAGGGTAATCCCCCGGTGCTCGGCCCGCGCTCGCATGCCTTCTGGCTGGGCTCCTCCGTATTCGACGGGGCGCGCGCCTTCGAGGGCGTGACGCCGGATCTCGATCTCCACCTGGAGCGGGTGAACGCCTCGGCGCGGGCGATGATGCTGAAGCCGACGATGAGCGTCGGGCAGATGACGGAGCTGGTGTCCGAGGGCATCGCGAAGTTCCCGTCCGGCACCCCGCTCTACATCCGCCCGATGTACTGGGCCGAGGAGGGCACGGGTTCGGCGGTCGTTCCGAACCCGGATTCGACGCGCTTCCTGCTGTGCCTCTACGAGGCGGCGATGCCGGAGGTGAAGAGCTACTCGATCACCGTGTCCCCGTTCCGCCGGCCGACGATCGAGACGATGCCGACGAACGCCAAGGCGGGCTGCCTCTACCCGAACAACGCGCGGGCCATCGCGCGGGCGAAGGAGAAGGGGTTCGACAACGCGCTCGTCCTCGACATGCTGGGCAACGTCGCCGAACTCGGCTCCTCCAACGTGTTCATGGTGAAGGACGGCGTGGTGCTGACCCCGCGCGAGAACCGCACCTTCCTCGCCGGAATCACGCGCTCGCGCGTGATGGCGCTGCTCTCGGCGGCCGGTTACCGGGTCGAGGCGAGCACCCTCACCGTGGCCGACTTCATGGACGCGGACGAGGCCTTTTCCAGCGGCAACATGGGCAAGGTCCTGCCGATCACGCAGATCGAGGACCGCGTCCTGCAGCCGGGGCCGACGTTCCACGCGGCCCGGCAGCTCTACTGGGACTACGCCCACGCCTGACCGACGCATCGGCGCGGGCGCGGGATCGGCCGGGACCGCGGGCCCGGCCGCCCGGCGCCGACGGTCCGCACGGGGGCGGCGACCCCGGTGACCCCGGCGGCCGTTCGTTCCGTTCGCAACTGGAGGTCACTCATGGCCGGCGCGGCACCATCGCTCGAGCAGCACGACTTCGTCGGAAAGTACTGCCCCGGGTGCGGGAAGCGGCTGCACGAATCGGCGATGACGTGTCCCCAATGCGGCGCGACGCAGCCGGGTTTCCCGAGGCGCAACCGCATTGCGGCGGCGATCCTCGCCCTCGTCCTCGGCGGCTTCGGGGTCCACAAGTTCTATCTGGGGCAGATCGGCTGGGGCCTCATGTACCTGGTGTTCTGCTGGACGCTGATCCCGTGGCTGATCGCCTTCATCGAGTTCATCATCCTCCTCTTCCAGTCCGACGCCGAGTTCGCGGCGAAGTACGGCTGAGCCATTCGCGCGTTTGGCGGCGGTTCGGGCTGGCTCACCCACCGGAGATGGCGTTAATAGACCGGTCGCTGAAGGACTGGACCGGCGCGGCGTCCGCCGCATCGGTCCACCCTGGAGGCGACAGGCCGCGATCGACCCCGAGCCGCGTCGCAGGGCGTGACGAACAAAGAGGGGATTGAGCGTCCAGCGGGCGCCTCAAATCTGCGCACAGCGTTGATTGAACGCGCAGTTGGACTACGTGTCGCGTTAAACAACCCGTGACGCCGCTTGCCGGTGCCACGATTGGAAACTCAACCAGCCGGAGGACGAACCTTGGCCTTCACACTTCCCGATCTTCCCTACGCGTACGACGCCCTGGCGCCCTACATGTCCGCCGAGACGCTCGAGTTTCACCACGACAAGCACCATCAGGCGTACGTCACCAACGGGTCCAAGCTCCTCGAAGGCTCGGGTCTCGAGAACGAGTCGCTCGAGGACATCGTGAAGAAGAGCTTCGGCACCAACGCCGGCCTCTTCAACAACGCCGGCCAGCACTACAACCACATCCACTTCTGGAAGTGGATGACGCCGAACGGCGGCAAGGGCACGATGCCCTCCGAGGTGGCCTCCAAGATCGACAGCGATCTGGGCGGCTACGACAAGGCCCGCGCGGACTTCCTCGCCGCCGGTGCCGGCCAGTTCGGTTCGGGCTGGGCCTGGATCGCCGTGAAGGACGGCAAGCTCGAGATCATGAAGACGCCGAACGGCGAGAACCCGCTCGTCCACGGCGCCACGCCGATCCTGGGTGTCGACGTGTGGGAGCACTCCTACTACATCGACTACCGCAACGCGCGGCCGAAGTACCTCGAGGCCTGGTTCGACAGCCTCGTGAACTGGGAATACGTCGCCGAGCTGATGGGCAAGGCGTAATCCTCAGGCGGCCGGGGCGTCGTGCCTCGGCCGCACTGTCCCGTTCGCTCCGCCGACGGCCCCGCGGGGCCGCCCGCCAAGCGAACCGGCGCATCCCGCGGCGCAGCGGGGACCGGCCCGCTCAGGCAGGCGCGGACCGCTCTAGCGGCGGCGTTCGCAGACCGCGAGGAAGATGCGGCCGCCGATCTCGCCCGAGGCGCGGCGCAGCCAGGCCTCGCAGGCCGGTACGGAGTAGAAGCAGGCCTCGATCGAGACGGTGCCGGGCGTGCCGAAGCCGATCAGTCCGGCGAAACGGCCTGTGATCAGGGCGTCCGGCGCGGAGGAGCATGACGGCGTATAGCGCTTGATCTTGCCCGTGACCGAGGACCGCGTCTGTGCCGACGCGGCGGTGGCGCCCATGGCGAGCGCCACTCCGATCAACGCCACCGCACCGCATCGTCTAGCGTTCGGTGTCATCTTCCCATTCTCCCAAACAGCGCGATGAGGCGGGATATGGCCTCACTCACGCACCGCCGGAATACAATCCAAGGGAGAATAGCCTAAACCGTGACAACCATCACGCCGCCCGGCCGGTGGCCACGGCGACGTGATCGTGCGGGCTTCAGAACGCGCGGCGGAAGCCGCCGGTGTCACCGAAGCGCGGGTCGCAGCGGTTGATGATGATGCGGCCGCCGAAGCGGCCGCTGAGCGGCCCCTTCCAGGCGTAGCAGGCCTCGAAGGAGGGGAAGCAGCCGACGAAGGACACCGACTTGTGTGAGTCGAACCCGACCTCGCCGGCGATGCGGCCGATCACCGGCGCGTTCGGGTGGTCGGCGCAGCGGGGCGTCGCGAGGCGCCAGGGCGTGATCCACGTCGCCGCCGTGTCGGCCGCGGCGGGTGTGCTCGCGGTGACGGCGAGGCCGAAGGCGAACACCAGGCAGGCGGTGACACGTTTCATGGACAAGTTCCTTTCGGCCTGGACGAATCGGCTGGTCGCAGAAGTGGGCGCACTACACGCCCCCGACAACCGAAAGCACGAACGCTTGAACCAGCGCGACCTCGTCGAGCCGTTTGAACCGGCCCGAGGCGCCGCCATGCCCGGCCTCCATGTTGGTCTTCAGGAGGATGAGCGGGTCGTTGGTGGCGCTATGCCGCAGACGCGCGACCCACTTGGCCGGCTCCCAGTAGGTCACCCGCGGGTCGGACACGCCGGCCAGAACCAGGATGTCCGGGTAGGCCTGTGCCTTGACGTTATCCACCGGCGAGTAACCGAGGAGGCGCCGGAAGGCGGTCTCGTCGCGGATCGGGTCGCCCCACTCCGGCCACTCGGGCGGGGTGAGGGGCAGCGTGTCGTCGAGCATCGTGGTGAGCACGTCGACGAACGGCACCTCGGCGACGATGGCGCCGAAGCGGTCCGGCGCGCGGTTGGCGATGACGCCCATCAGCATGCCGCCCGCCGAGCCGCCCTGCGCCGCGATTTTGCCCTTCGCGGTGTACCCCTCGGCGATGAGGTGATCGGCGGCGGCGACGAAGTCGGAGAAGGTATTCTCCTTGTGGGTGCGTCGTCCGCGGTCGTACCAGTCGAAACCCTTGTCCATGCCGCCGCGCACGTGGGCGATGGCGTAGACGAAACCGCGGTCGACGAGGCTCAGCGAGTTGGCCGAGAACGACGCGGGGATCGTGATCCCGTAGGAGCCGTACCCGTAGAGGAGGAGCGGCGCGGTCCCGTCGATCGGCGTGTCGGACCGGTGGTAGAGGCTGACGGGGACGAGTTCGCCGTCCGGCGCCGGTGCCATCAGGCGGCGCGTCACGTACTGGGCCGGGTCGTGGCCGGAGGGGATGACCTGCTGCTTGCGCAGGCGCCGCTCGCGGGACGCCATGTCGTAGTCCCACACCTCGGTCGGCGTCGTCATTGACGAATAGGTGAAGCGCAGCGTGCTGGTCTGGAACTCGTAGCCTTCGGAGATGCCGAGGGAATAGGCTTCCTCGTCGAAGGCGATCTGGTGCTCGTCGCCGTCCGCGAGGCGGCGGATGACGATGCGGGGGAGCGCGTTCTCCCGCTCCAGCCAGACGAGGTAGTCCTGGAAGACGATCATGTCGACGATGAGGACGCCCGGACGGTGAGGAACGATGTCCTCCCAGTTCTCGCGGCGGGGATCGTCGAGCGGGGCCCGCACGATGCGGAAGTCCCGCGCGTCGCGGTTGGTGCGGATGAAGAGCTGCTCGTCGATGTGGGCGACGGTGTACTCTTCCTCGACGAGGCGCGGGGCGACGACGACCGGGGCCGACTGCGGGTCGTGCGCGTCGACGAGACGGATCTCGGACGTCTGGTGGTCGTGGCTGTCGATGACGATGAAGCGGCCGGACAGGGTCCGCTCCACGGAGACGAAGAACCCGGGATCCTCCTCCTCGTAGACGATGCGCGGCTCGGCGCCTTCGGCGAGGGCCAGCACCCTGGCCGGGCGGTGGTTGTCGTCCACCTCGATGGCGAGCACCGTGGCGTTGTCGCCGGCGATGGTGACGGACGGGGTCACGCGCTCGTGGAGAACGGTGTCCTTGCCGGTGGCAAGGTCGCGCAGGGCGAGGGTGAAGAGCTCGCCGCCGGAGCGGTCGGACGTCCACGCGAGGAGGGTCTGGGACGGTGAGTGGTCGGCCGAGCCGAGACGGAAGTAGCCGGAATCCGCCGCCTCGCGGTTGGCGTCGAGGAGGACTTCGGTGTCGGTCGGGGGCGAATCGGCCGTCGCCGCGTCCCCGGCCTGTCGGGGCATTCGGATGAGGCGCGGATGCTCGTCACCCTCGGCGTAGGTCATGCCGTAGGCGTACTGGCCGTCGGGCGTCGGGACGGACCAGTCGTCCTCGGCGATCCGGCCCCTCAGCTCCTTCACGAGGCGTTCGCGCAGGGGCTCGACCGGGGCGAGCACGGCCTCGGTATAAGTATTTTCTGCGGTGAGATATCCGTGGATATCCGGTGCGAGGACGGACGGGTCGGCCATGACCTCCCGCCAGTTGTCCGCGCGCAACCACGCGTAGGGGTCTTCGAGCGTCACGCCGTGCTGGGTGACCGTGACGGGACGCCGTTCCGCGGTGGGCGGGGCGGCTGCGCGCTTGTCGAGCATTAGGACTCGTCGGGTTCGAAGTTGAGGGCCGTTCCGTTCATGCAATAGCGAAGGCCCGTCGGTCGAGGCCCATCGGGAAAGACATGGCCGAGATGGGCATCGCACCGGGCGCACCGGTTCTCGGTCCGGCGCATGAACAAAGAGCGATCCTCGTGGTCCTCCACCGCGCCGCCGGACACAGGTTGATAGAAGCTCGGCCACCCGGTTCCGGAGTCGAATTTCGTTTCGGAACGGAACAAAGGCGCTCCGCAGCAAACACACGTATAGGTTCCGGAGCGCTTCTCCGCGTTGAGAGGGCTTGTATAAGCACGCTCTGTTCCGTGGCGGCGGGTGACACGGTATTGCTCAGGGGTCAGCTGACTGCGCCAATCTGCGTCTGATTTTTGGACTTTCGTTGAATCGGTTGGCGTGGACATACTTGTGCTCCATCACGTTCGTCCTGCATATGCGCCGCTCGACGTGTTCTTGTAGTGCCCGAGCGTCGCGTGTGATCTTTACGTGGTCGAATTGGTAGCCCCACCGACGGAGCCTGGTTGTTGACTGTCCCTGCCGACTTGATGCTGTGGCTGGCGCTTGCCCCTTTTGCAGCCGCCGCCCTTGCGCCGCCGCTCGTCCATAAATTGGGCGCAAAAGCCGGCTGGATCCTCGCCGTCGTGCCCGCCGCCCTGTTCCTCGGTTATGCCTCCATGGTCCCGCTCGTGGCCCACGGGGAGACGCTCAGGGCGGGCGTCGACTGGGCCCCGTCCCTCGGGATCCGCTACGCGCAGATGATCGACGGGCTGTCGCTCACCTTCGCGCTGCTGGTGACAGGAATCGGAACCTTCATCGTGATCTACGCCGGCGGCTATCTCGCCGGTCACCATCACCAGGGGCGCTTCCTCGCCTTCATGTTACTTTTCATGGGATCGATGCTGGGGCTTGTGGTCGCAGACGATCTCATCTCGCTGTTCGTCTTCTACGAGCTGACCTCGATCACCTCCTTCCTGCTGATCGGCTTCGACCACACGCGCGAACCCGCGCGCCGCGCGGCCGTGCAGGCGCTGGTGGTGACGGGCGGCGGCGGTCTGGCGCTCCTCGCCGGTCTCGTCCTCATCCGCCTCGTCACCGGCGAGACCTCGGTCTCGGGGCTACTCGCCACGCCCGACGTCCTGCGGGAGGCGCCGGCCTACACCGCGATCTTCGTCCTGGTCTGCCTCGGCGCCTTCACGAAGTCGGCTCAGGTCCCGTTCCACTCCTGGCTGCCCAACGCGATGGAGGCGCCGACCCCGGTGTCGGCGTACCTGCACTCCGCGACCATGGTGAAGGCGGGCGTCTTCGTCCTGATGCGCTTCGCCCCGGTTCTGGGCGACACGGCGCTGTGGGGAACGGTGCTGCCGATCTTCGGCGGGGCGACGTTCCTCACCGGCGTCATCCTCGGCGTACGGCAGACGGACCTGAAGCAGATCCTCGCCTATACGACGGTCGCCTCGCTCGGCCTCCTGGTGATGCTCACCGGGATGGGCAGCGAGCACGCCATCGCCGGCGCGGTCGCCTACCTGATTGCGCACGCGCTCTTCAAGGGCGGCCTCTTCATGGTCGCCGGCTGCATCGACCACGAGACCGGCACGCGGGACATCGACATCCTGGGCGGCCTCGCGGGCAAGATGCCGCTGACCTTCGTCGCCGCGCTCCTCGGCTGCCTCTCCATGGCCGGCCTGCCGCCGCTGATCGGCTTCGTCGCCAAGGAGGTGATGTACGACGGGCTCTGGGAGCTCGGCGGCGTCTCCATCGCGACGATCGTCGCCGTCGCCGGCAACGCGCTGATGTTCTGCATCGCCGGCATGGTGCTGCTGCCGTTCTTCAAGCGCGCGGGCGCGATGCCCAAGAAGCCGCACGAGGGGCCGGCCTCGCTCTGGCTCGGGCCGATGGTCCTGGGCCTGACGGCGCTCGCGGCGGCGCTCGCGCTGGACGGCGCGGTCGAGTACTTCGTCGCGCCGATGACGAGCGCGGTGTCGGGCCATGCGGCGGAGCTTCACCTGCACCTGTGGCCGACCGGGCTCTACCCGCCGGTCATCCTGACCCTGGTCACGATCGGCTCCGGCCTCGTGCTGCTCCTTCTCTACAAGGTGCTGCGCGCCGCGGTGGCCGGCCTGCTGGACGTCATCGGCTGGGGCCCGGACCGGGGCTTCGACCAGCTCCTCGGCGCTCTGGTCCGCTGCGCCTATTCGGTGACGCTACTCATCCAGCCCGGCGTCATGCAGCGCTACGTGACGGCGACGTTCGTGATCCTCGCCGTGGTCCTGCTGGCGCCGCTCCTGATCGACGGTCTGCCGGCCTTCACCTGGCCGACGAACCTCTCCGAGCCGCATTACTTCGTGGTGCTCGGCTCGGCGGTGGCGGGGCTGTGGATCGTGATCATCGCCAAGAAGCGGCTGGTCGCGATCGTCTCCCTCGGCGTGCAGGGCGTGATGGTGGCGCTGATCTTCATGCTCTACGGCGCGCCGGACCTCTCCTTCACCCAGTTCATGGTGGAGACGCTGTCGGTCATCATCCTCGCGCTGGTCATGACACGGCTCGACCTCGAGGCGACGGACCACCGCACGATCGGCCACAAGACGAAGGACGCGGTGATCTCGATCGCCTGCGGTCTCGGCTTCGCCGTCCTGCTCTACGGGGTGGTGCAGCAGCCGCTCGACATGCGCCTGTCCGACTTCTACCTGAAATATGCCTACGACGTCGCCCACGGCCGCAACGTCGTGAACGTCATCCTCGTCGACTTCCGTGCGCTGGATACGCTGGGCGAGATCGCCGTGGTGATGTCGGCGGGTCTGGCCATCCTGGCGCTGCTGCGGCTGGGTCCGCTCGCCAATCGCGAGCCGGCACCGCCGGGAGGGGGCTCCAGACCGTCGAACGCCTCTGAGGTTTCCGCATGAACTCGCTGATTCTGCGCACCATCTCGCCGTTCCTCGCGGCGCTCATGATGCTGTTCTCGGTCTTCGTCCTGTTGCGGGGCCACAACGAGCCGGGCGGCGGGTTCATCGGCGGCCTGATCGCGGCCTCGGCGCTGGCGATCTACGGCATCGGCTCGGGGGTCGACACGGTGCGCCGGGCGATCGTGGTGCATCCGAACGCCATCGCCGGCGCCGGCCTCTTCATGTCGGCGCTGTCCGGTCTCGCCTCGCTGCCGGCGGCACGGCCGATCCTCACCGGCCTCTGGTGGCTCCCCACCATCGACGGGATCGAGATCCCGCTGTCGACCGTCCTGATGTTTGACGTTGGAGTCTACTTTGTTGTCCTCGGTTCGCTCGCCTCGATTGCGCTGACCTTGGAGGAGGGCGACTGATGGAAGCGATCTTCTGCCTCGTCGTCGGGCTGTTCTTCGCGGCCTCGATCTACCTGATGCTGTCCTCGCATCTGGTGCGCATCCTTCTCGGCGTGTCGATCTTCGGCAACGCGGTGAACCTCCTCATCTTCACGGCCGGCCGTCTGGCGGGGCCGGCCCCGCCGGTGCTCGACGCCGCGGACAGCCACACGCCGGTCCACTCGGCCGAGGCGCTCCTCTCCGGCGAGGCGGCGCAGACGGCGGCGTCCGCGGCGACGGCCGCCGGCGACGCCCACGGCGCCGCGACCTCGGCAGCCGCGTCCCTCGACACGATCGCGCCCGCGGCGCACAGCGGCCAGACGGCCGATTCGCTGGCGTCCGCGGCGGGTGCTGCGGTCGATGCGCTGGGCAATACTGCGAACCCGTTGCCGCAGGCGCTCATCCTGACCGCGATCGTGATCTCGTTCTCGATCTTCGCCTTCCTTCTGGTCCTCACCTTCCGCGCCTATCAGGCGATGGAGACCGACAATGTCGACGATATGCGCGTTGCCGAAGGTGAGCCGGTGCGTCCTCCGCTTGGGTACTGACGGTATGCGGCTGATTTGTCTTCTTGTGGCGGGCCTTCTCGCCCCGTCGGTCGCGTTCGCCGCCTCGGCGGATGCACGGGCCGCGGCGATGCTCGCCGGCGATACCTCGGTGACCACGTGGCTCGCGATCCTGCCGATCCTGGTGCCGATGATCGGCTCCGGCCTCTGCCTGATGCTGCGGCACCGGGTGACCTGGCAGGCGCCGATCGCGATGGTGGCGCTGCTGCTGGCGACGCTCTTCGCCCTGCTGCTCAACGGCGTCGTCGCGGCGAACGGGCCGCTGGTGATGTCGGCCGGCAACTGGCTGCCGCCGTTCGGCATCGTTCTGACCGTGGACCGGCTGGGGGCGCTCTTCGTGCTCGCCACCTGTGTCGTGGGGCTCGCGGGCTTCTTCTATGCCCGCCGCGACATCGACGAGGAGCGGACCGCGTTCGGCTTCTACACGTTCTACTGCCTGCTGATCGCGGGCGTCTGCGGCACGTTCTCGACCGGGGATATCTTCAACCTCTACGTCTGGTTCGAGGTCTTCCTCGTGTCGTCGTTCGGCCTGCTCATCCTCGGCGGCGAGCGGATCCAGCTTGACGGCGCGGTGAAGTACGGCGTCCTCAACCTCATCGCGACGACGATCTTCCTGATCGCGGTCGGCGTCCTCTACGGCTTCACCGGCACGCTCAACATGGCGGACATCCGCGGCGTGATCGCGGCGATGGATTCCGGCCCGCTCGCCACGGTGGCGGCGCTCTTCGTCATGGCGTTCGCCATGAAGGCGGCGGCGTTCCCGCTCCACTTCTGGCTTCCGGCCTCGTACCACACGCCGCGGATCGTCGTGGCGGCGGTCTTCGCCGGTCTCCTCACCAAGGTGGGCATCTACTCGCTGCTGCGCGTGATGATCATGATCTTCGGCGAGAAGGGCGCGGTCTACCTGCCGATTCTCGGCTGGATGGGCGTGGCGACGGCCATCCTGGGCGGTCTCGGCGCGCTGGCGCAGACGAACCTGAGGCGGATGGCGGCATTCCTGGTCGTCTCCGGCATCGGCGTGATGCTGATCGGCTTCGGCCTCGGCACCGCGGCGGGCCTCACCGGCGCCGTCGTCTATGCGATCCACTCGATCCTGGCGATGACGGGCATCTTCCTCGCCGTCGGCGCGGCGGAGCGTCTCGGCGGGGGGCTGACGATCGCGGGCGCCAACATCTATGCCCGCTCCGGCCTCATTGCCGGTCTCTTCCTGGTGTTTGCTTTCGCAGCGGCCGGTCTGCCGCCGTTCTCAGGCTTCTGGCCGAAGCTTATGCTGGTGCAGGCCTCGCTCGAAACGGCCGGGGCGCTCGGAATCGCCGGGGTCATCGGCATCATACTGTCGGGCTTCCTGACGACGATCACGGCCGGCAAGGCCTGGGCGCTCACGTTCCTGAAGCCGACCGACGACGGCGAGATCGAGGGACCGTCGCTCCAGCCGGGGACCCGCTCGGCGCGGGCGGGAATTCTGATCCTCGCCGCGCTGGTGGTGCTTCTCGGCATCGTGCCGCAACTGGTGATCGAGCCGGCGCGCGAGGGCGTCGCGGGCCTCCTCGATCCGAGCGCCTACGTGACGCGGGTTCTGGTGGAGACGCACTGAGATGGCCACGATCCTGATCAACATGCTGCTCGCGGCCGCCTGGGCCGCGATGACGGGCCACTTCGGGTTCCTGAACCTCCTCTTCGGGTTCGTCATCGGTGGACTGGCGCTGGCGATGATCCGGGAGGAGGCGGGGTCCGTCTCGCACTTCCGTCAGGCCGCCATGATCATACAACTGGCGCTGATCTTCGTTTACGAGCTGATCAAGTCGTCGGTGAACGTGGCGACGATCGTGCTATCACCTTCTCGTGAATTGCAGCCCGCGATCATCGCATTTCCGCTCGATGTGAAGACACCGGCAGAGATTACGATGCTGGCCAACATGATCACGCTGACGCCGGGAACGTTGTCGGTCGACGTCTCGGACGATCGATCCACCTTGTACATTCATGCCATTGACGCGCCGGATCCCGAGGCCGTTGTCCGGGACACCAAGGCGAGCTTTGAACGGCGCATCCAGAGGGTCTTCGCATCATGAGTGGTACGGCATTTCTGCAGATCTGTTACATCCTCACGTTTGCGATGTTGTCGGCGTCGTTCATTCTGATTATTTGCAGGATCGTGATCGGACCGAGTCTGCCCGACCGTGTTCTGGCGCTCGATCTCCTGGTGAATGCTGCGGTGGGATTTATCGTCGCGTTCGGCATCCGCACCGGGTTCTCGATTTACGTTGATATCGCGATCGCGCTGGGCCTGGTGGGCTTCCTGTCCACGGTGGCGCTGGCGCGTTTCATCCACCGCCGCGGCGACATTTCGGTCGAGCGGACGGTGGCGACGACGGACGGAGAGGCATGATGGCGACGCTGACGCCCTATATCACGGGCATTCTGTGCGTGATCGGCTCGTTCTTCATCATGGTGGCGGCGATCGGACTGGTGCGCCTAGACGATCTCTACATGCGCATGCATGCGGCCAGTAAGGCGGGGACGGTCGGGGTCGGCGGACTGCTGGCGGGCCTCGCCATTTTCTTTGGCGAAGCGGATGTCGCGCTTCGGGCATTGGCGGGTTTTGTATTCTTTTTGTTAACTGCCCCGGTTTCTGCTCATTTGTTGGCGAAGGCTGCTTACACGGTGGGGTACAAGCCCTCGCCGCTGACCAAGCATGATGCATTGTCGGAGCGGGAAGGGCGCGAATATCACCCAACCTGAAGCGGTAGCCCCCGGAGGGAACCAACCGAGGACTAAAGCAAGGTCCACCAATTCTGCGGGGATCCTTGTCTTGCAAGTCGGGTTTCAGTTCACTTCGGGTATACACGCAATGAATTTTGGAAATCTTGGTCGGGTGATCTTGCAGCCCGGTTTCATGTGGAATAAATATCACGGCGTCAAACGCAGTCGCCGTCCCTCTATCCAGTCTGACGGTCTAGACGCTCCTTTACACGAACGAGTGACAAATGTCAGAACCGGTCCAAGACTCGAATCTTATCGATCTGGCGGCAGAGATTGTATCCGCATACGTGAGCAATAATTCCGTTGCCTCACACGACCTTCCGAACCTTATCGGCGATGTCTACGCCGCGCTGCAGAAGACCAATGGCGGCGAGCCTGAGCCCGAGCCGGAGCCTCTGAAGCCTGCCGTTCCCGTGAAGAAATCGATCACGCCCGACTATCTGGTGTGTCTCGAGGACGGGAAGAAATTCAAATCGCTGAAGCGTCACCTGCGCACGCACTACAACTTGTCCCCGGAAGAATACCGCGAGCGTTGGAATCTTCCGGCCGACTATCCGATGGTTGCGCCGAACTATGCCGCCGCCCGCTCCGAGCTGGCCAAGCGCATGGGTCTCGGCCAGCAGCGCAAGAAGCCCGCGCCGCGCGGTCGCAAGTCCGCCGCGTCGTAAGACCGATCCTGCGGCGCAGCGGTGGGGGGACGGAGACGTCCTCGCCGCTGTGACCCAGCGTCGCAATCCGCACTAGCGCGGTACCGGACTGACGCCCGCCACGATCGGGCCGAATCACCCCGCGAGGGCCGCAGCGTCGATCGCTGCGCCACGAAGGGGCCCAGGCCCGGAGCGAGGGCGCTCCGCCAGACATCGGTATCGACATCTAAAACGGCCCGCGCTGCACCCGCAGCGCGGGCCGTTTTCTTATGGGGAGCCGCCTTCACACGGGGTCGAGGCTGAGCCGTGGGGCAGGCGCCGCCCGCCTTGTCCCCGGGAGGGGGGCGGGGCGCGCCGTCAGGGCTTCCCCTTCGGCGCGGCGCACGTCCCGGAGCAGGGCGAGGTGCCGGGACAGGTTATAGGTCCAGTGTCCGCTGCGCCCGCGGGCACGCTCTCTCCGTAGCTCCCGACGCAGCCAGGACAGCGCCCGGTCCGTCCCGAATTGCGCCTCTGCGGAGGAGGTCGCCTCCGCCGCGCCATGCAGGGTCTTGTCGCGGTTCGGATCTTGCCGCTCCGGACCGTGCGGCGCGTCTCCCAAGTTCCGCATTGCAATTCCTCGTTGTAGTAAGGAATGCGCAGATTATGGGTCAAAAAGGCGGCGGGGATAGGACGGGCGCCATCCGGAGCCCGCGTGGCAGGCGCAGTTAAGCTCAAAACCCCAAAGTCATTTCTCGGTCGCTTCATGTTATCCCCGCATTCTTGTCCAACTTTAGATTGCGTTGACGGCAGGGCAGCAGTCCGCCTTCGAGGGGAAAGGCGAAAGGCCGAAGCGAATGCAAACACACGAGTTGGCGGTTATCGAGACCCAACCTTTGGGGTACAGGCGCAGATCCATAGATCGGCGGACGGTCCGTAGTATGATCGAAGTCACCGTCGCCGCCGCGCTGAATTTGCCGGTTGATGAACTGGGTGCAAAGACGCGGCGGACAGCACCGGTCGCCTTCGCACGACAGATCTCCATGTACTGCGCGCACGTCACCTTCGGCTGGTCGCTGACGGAGGCGGGCGCGGTATTCTGCCGCGACCGCACAACCGCAGCGCACGCATGCCGTGTTGTCGAAGACAGGCGGGACTGCCCGCACATCGACGCGATCGTGTCCACGGTCGAGGAGCAGCTTCATTCGTGGCTGACCGCCATGGAATTCTGCCGCAAGACCGTGGAGGCGAACCTCGAATGAACGCGACGAGCATTCTGCGTCGCCTCGGCCGGCAGTATGTGGCCTTGCAGGCGGACGGCGGACTTCGGCTATCCTCGCCGGACGGTGCGGTGACCGAGGTCGGCGCGGGCGAGGTGGATCGGCTCCTGTCGGACGACCTGATCGCCGTCGAGCGGGGGCGGGTCCGCCGCACGCCCGCCGGGGACATGTTCCTGCGGCGCGCGCTCGCTGCGGTCCCGGACGACAGGTTCGCCGCACAGCATCGCGAGATCGTCACCGACGCCGTCGCCGGCCGCGAGACGCCGCTGGCGCGCAACGCCGCGGAAAGCCCGCTGGCCTGGCTCGCGACGCGGCGGGACCGGAGCGGACAGCCGATGATCTCGCGCACCCAGCTCGACGCCGGGCAGCGCCTCTCGGCCGACCATGAGCGGGGGATGCAGCGCGATCGTGTGACGCAGTCCTGGGACGTGTCGGGCGTGCGGGGCGAGAGCCCGCAGGACCGCCTCACCGTGGGCGAGGCCGCACAGGACGCGCGGCGCCGCGTGCGCAATGCGCTCGACGCGGTGGGGCCGGAACTATCCTCGGTCCTCTACGCGGTATGCTGCGAGGAGCGGGGGCTCGAGACGGTGGAGAAGCAGCACGGCTGGCCCCAGCGGTGCGGCAAGGTGATCCTGCGGCTCGCGCTCGACCGGCTGGCGCAGCATTATGGGATGGCTCCGTCCGTCTCCGGCGCGGCGCGGGCCGGCCTCGTTCACTGGGGAAGTGCCGATTATCGGCCCACGGCTTGAACTTTGGTCCTGACATTCGCGGCGCTTGGTACCATGTTGCCCACATCGGAGGGCCGTTATGACGAACGCAGACGACATCGCAGAGGCTTTCGAGCTGATCGACGACTGGGAGGAACGCTACCGGTACGTCATCGAGCTCGGCCGCGAGTTGCCCGAGTTCCCGGACGCGCTGAAGACGAACACCACGAAGGTCGAGGGCTGCGTCTCGCAGGTGTGGCTGGTGACCCGCCTCGACGACGGCACGCTGACCCTGATGGGCGACAGCGACGCGATGATCGTCCGCGGACTGGTCGCGATCCTGATCGCGTTCTACAGCGGGCGCCGCGTCGCGGACATCCCGACCCTCGACGTCGAGGGGTTCCTGCGCCGGCTGCAGCTGGCCGAGCACCTGACGCCGCAGCGCTCCAACGGACTGAACTCGATGGTGAAGCGCATCCGCAGCGATGCCGTGCGCCTCGCCGCGGAAGCCGCCTGACCTTCACCCCGAACGGGCAGACCGCGCCGGAATGACCGGCCCGGCCGCGATGGCGGTGCGGCCGGACGGAGCCGGCGTCAGCGCATCCCCGGGGCGGACGGGGCGAGCGGCGCGGGGTTGACCGACAACGCCTGCAGCTCGATCGGGGCGGCGCGAAGCTGGGCGACGAGGTCCGCCACGGCGCCCCCGGCGAATGCCTCGAGAACGGCCTCGTCCGTCGGCAGGACGAGATGGTGGGGCGCCTGCGCTGCGAGATCCACCGCGTTTCCGGACCCTTCCGTGGAGATGATCGCGCAGCCGGCGGCGAGCGCCGCGTGGGCCGCCCGCGACACGGGGACCGGCCAGCTCGGCGCGACGAGCACGACGTCGATCGCCTCGTTCATCATCGCCTCCGCGATCGATTCCGCCGACGCCTGCGTCTCCACCGGAATGTAGGAGATGAAGTGCGGCAGGTCGGGCCGCGGCATGAACGTCACGAACGTGTGGTTGCCGTCGAAGGCGTGGCGGCGGGCGATCTCCTGGAACAAAGGCCAGGCGCAATCGTCCAGCGGGTCCGCGGCGAACGCCACGCGGATCGGCCCCGAGGCGGCGTTCCGCACCGCGCCGTCGGCAGCGGGCCCCACGCTGAGCTGCGGGGCGACGACGATGAGCTGCGGGTCGGCGACCGGCAGGCGCCTGGCGTTGCGCTTGGCCGCCAGCGAGGGCGCGAGGTAGGTGAACTTCGTCTCGGACAGGAACGCGCCGACGCGGCGGGTCTGTTCCGGCCGCCCCTTGTCGAACCGGCAGCTATGGGCCGGTTCGCCGGTGATCGGGTTGCTGGTGCGGCCGTCCGGGTTGAGGAGGCGCCGGCAGGGGCAGGCGAGCCAATAGTCGTGCAGCCACATCATCCGCCGGCCGCCGGAGAGGCCCGCGTACGCCGCGAGCCGCTCCGGATGATGCCCGGCGAGGCCGTGGAACACCATGTCGACCACCATCGTGTAGCGTACGGCCATCAGCGCCTCGATGACCGACGACGTCTTGGCGGAGCCGATCAGCGTGCCGCCCAGCAGGAGGCGCAGCACCGGGTCCTCGGCGCGGGCGGCGAAACCGGGCCGCGGCGCCTCGGGATGGAGGTTGAGGTAGGGCAGGCGGATGCCCGCCACCGTCGCCGCCTCCGAGGCCAGCGCAACACCCGCGCTGCCGGTCGCGTCCGCCGGGTCGACATCGCTCACCGACACCAGGAGCGTGCCGTCGACGCCGACCGACTCGATGATCCGCCGGGTGATGATCGCCGGTGTCAGGAGGGTGGGCGACTGCGTGTAGACGGGGAGCGGGGGTAGGCTGTCAGGCCGGGCGCTGGTCGCCTCCCAGCGGCGGAAGGGCTGGCGGATCGTCCGCCCCTCGTCGCGCCCGGAGGTGATGTAGTGGACGAACGGGTTCAGCTCCGCCGCGGCGACGTCCTCGTTCAGTTCGAGGTAGCCGCGGGTGGAGAACCAGGGCGCCGGGTCGCGCCCCTCCTGCCAGCCGTGGCGCAGGTAGTGGTCGATCGGGTCGATGTCCCCGCCGATGTCGCGGTTGATGCCCTGGTAGAAGGCGGCGTCGAAGGCTTCGACGATCGCCTCGTGCGCCTCGCCGAGCGCCTTGACGTCGGCGAAGACGGTCTTGAAGGTCCGCCGCCCCTCGTTGCGGCCGACGGAGAGGAAGTGGGAGAACGGCTCGATGGCGGCTTCCGCGACGTCGGTGTTGTCCTTGATGTAGCGGCTGCTGGAGAACCAGGGGGCGGGGTCGCGCCCTTCCTTCCAGCCGTTGCGCAGGTAGTGCAGCGCGGCGTCCGAACTCTCCGGCACGTCCGGGTTCTGCTCGCGGTAGAAGGCGACGTCGAATTCCGGCTCGATGAGCTTGTAGCGCGTCTCCTCGTCCATCTGCGCCAGCTCGAGCGCGCGCGCCCTGGCCCGCTCCTTGACGAGCTCGTCGTTCAGGAAGTGGACGAACGGGTTGACCCCCGCGGCGGCGACGTCGGGCCGCTGGGCGAGGTAGGTCGCGACGGAGAAGGTCGGCGACGGGTCCCGCCGTTCGCGCCAGCCTTCATGCAGGAAGTGCTCGACCGGATCGAGGCCGAGGCTTGCCACGTCCTTGTTGCGCGACAGGTAGAACTCGGTGTCGAAGTGGCGGTCGATGAGGGCGCGCAGCTCGCGCGACGGCGCCGACGTATTGCGCCCGGGGCGGCCCTCGTCCCGGCCGTGGCGCAGGTAGTGGACGTAGGGGTTGGCGCCGGACGTCGCGACGTCCGGGTTCATCTCCATGTAATCGTTCACGGAAAAGTCGGGCGCGGGGTCGCGCCCCTCCCTCCAGCCGTGACTCATGAAATGGCGCAGGGGATCGGCGCCGGTGGCGGCAACGTCGGGATTGTTGGCGAGGTAGTACTCGGCATCGAACGCGGTCGCCACCAGATCCCGATCGGCCGCGTCGCGCGAGCCCTTCGAGGACCCGCGGCGCGAGAACGGCAAAAAACGGGCAGGCTTCATCCGATGGGCTCCATACGGGTCGTCGCGCAGATCGTGCTGCGGTCGTTGAGGCTGTCGCCCCGGGGGCGACGTGCGGCAGGGCCAGCGATGCGGCGCACCGGTCCTGGTCCCGCTTTGCCGGGATACTTGGCGTAGCCCATGGGCCTCGCGCAAGCGAAACTTGACCGGCGGCAAGGGGCTTGGTTCGACCCGCCGAATATGCCCAATTCACCGCGAGCTGAAGCTGCCGGAAATGCAGGCGTCGGCTCCAAATCACAGAACGTCCGTGGGAGGAGAATCGATGGCGGCGCAGCAGAAACTGGGGCGAATGACCGCGGGCGGTACGATCTTTGCCCGCCTAAAGGCGCTGGGCATCGACGTCGTGTTCGCCAATTCGGGCACCGACTTTCCGCCCGTGATCGAGGGGCTGGCGGAGGCCGCGGCGCAGGACGCCGACCTGCCGCTCGCCCTCGTAATCCCCCACGAGCACGCCGCGATGGGGATGGCGCACGGCTACTACCTCGTCACCGGCGAGCCGCAGGCGGTGATGCTCCACACCAACGTCGGCCTCTCCAACGGCGCGACGGGGGCGATCAATGCGGCCTGCGAGCACGTGCCAATGATCGTCATGTCCGGCCGCACCCCGGTGACGGAGGCGGAGCGGTTCGGCGCCCGCACCGTGCCGATCGCCTGGGGGCAGGAGATGCGCGACCAGACCGCGCTCATCCGCGAGGCGGCCAAGTGGGACTACGAGCTGCGATTCCCCGAGCAGATCGCCCCGCTGCTCGACCGTGCCTACGCCATCGCCCAGTCGACCCCGAAGGGGCCGGTGTACCTGTCTCTGCCGCGCGAAGTGCTCTGCGAGGCGGTGGATGCGGCGGGGCTGGACGCGCCGCCCTCCATCCAGCCCGTACGCACGGGGCCGGATCCATCGGCGGTGAAGGCCGCGGCCGCCGCGCTCGCGGCCGCGGAGAAGCCGCTGGTGATCGCCCAGCGTGGGGCAGGCGACGAGGCGAGCTTTGCCGAGTTCGGCGCCTGGGCGGAGGAGTGGGGCATCGCTGTCTCCTCCTGGTGGGCGACGCACCTCGCGATTCCGACCGACCATCCCTGCCATGTGGGAGCCGACCCGGGGCCGTGGCTGAAGGAGGCGGACGTCATCGTGGTCCTCGACGCGCTGGCGCCGTGGTGGCCGGACCTGCATCCGACGCCGAACGTGAAGACCGTCATCAACATCGGCCCGGACCCGATCTTCTCCCGCTTCCCCGTGCGCGGCTTCCGTTCGGACATCGCGCTGCGCGGGGAGAGCGCCGACACGATCCCCGCGCTCGTCGCCGAGATGCAGGACATGCCGCGCGGACCGACCGTCGCAGCGCGACGCCAGAAGCTGTCCGAGACGACGGCCACCGGCCGCGAGCGCCTCGTCGAGGTGGCGACGGCGGACACCGAGCGCGGCATCACCAAGGCGTATGTCAGCCATTGCCTCGGCGAGGCGCTGGAGGGGCGCACGTCGTCGGTGTTCTCGGAGCTCGGCACAAAGCTCGGCTTCCTGACACGGCGCGAGCCGCGCTCCTGGTTCCAGGAGCCGCACTCGGGCGGGCTCGGGTGGAGCTTCCCGGCGGCGATGGGTGCCAAGCTCGCCGATCCGGAGCGGACCTGCGTGGCGACCATGGGCGACGGTTCGTACATGTTCGCCAACCCCACCGCGTGCCACCAGGTCGCCGAGGCGCTGGGGCTCGGGGTCGTGGTGATCATCCTCAACAACGAGGAGTGGGGCGCGGTACGCGCCTCGGTCGCGGGGCTCTACCCGGAAGGGGTGGCCGCGAAGTCGAACATCATGCCGTTGACGGCGCTGAAGCCGACGCCGGATTTCTGCAAGACCGCCGAGGCGAGCCGAGCCTTCGCCCGCCGCGTCACCGACCCGGCCGAGCTCCCCGGTGCGATCGCCGAGGCGCTCAAGGTCGCCGACACGGGCCGGCAGGCGCTCATCGACGTGTCGGTCCTCCCGGACTAGACCTCGCCTTCGGGCCAGACGGGGCGCGAGAAGACGCCGCCGTCGACCCACAGCGTCTGCCCCGTCACGAACGCGGCGGCGGGGGAGGCGAAGAAGAGGACGGGGCCGGCGATGTCGGCCGGCGTGCCGACGCGGCGCAGCGGGGTCTCCGCGCCCCATCTGCCGGCGTAGTCGTCCGTGCCGCCGGCGGTCCGGTCCACCTCGATGGCGCCCGGCGCCACGCAGTTGACGCGGATGCCGTGGGGGCCGAGCTCGACGGCGGCGACCTTCGTGAACTGCTCGATCCCGCCCTTTGCGGCCGTGTAGCTGACGAGACGGGGGAAGGCGATCTTGTTGCAGCCCGAGCCGATGTTGACGATCGCCCCCTTCACCCCGCGCGCCACCATCAGCCGCGCGGCGGCCTGGGTGTTGAGGAAGGTGCCGCGGAGGTGTGTGCGCACCACGCGGTCCCAGTCGTCGACGGCGAGGTCCAGCAGCGGCGCGAGGGTCTGGACGCCGGCGTTGTTGACGAGGAGGGACGGCGCCGCGTCCATCTCCTCCGTCAGCGCCGCGTAGAAGGCCGCGACGGCGGCCTCGTCCCCCGCGTCACAGGGGTAGGCGGTGACGTCGTGACCCTTCGCCCGCTCCTCGGCGACGGCGGGTCCGGCCGCGTCGTCGGGAGCGAGGTGGGTGAAGGCGACGCGATAGCCGGCGGCGGCGAGGGCGCCGACCAGATGACGGCCGATCCCGCCGGCTCCGCCTGTCACCACCGCGAGCGGCGCGGGAGGTGTCGTCCCGGTCTCCATCACGTCTCCGTCGCCGGTGTCGCTCCGGGGCCGGGAAGGTGCCATTGCTCGCCCTTCGAATCGGACCCGGATGGGTTGTCCTCGCCGCCCGTGTCGCCGTGCGGCGCTTCGGGATCGTCGGCGTGGGCGATGGTCGCCCGGCCGTCCTCGCGCGGCACGCGGTAGACAGCGAGGTAGAGGGCCGGGATGAAGAGCAGCGTGATCGCCGTGCCGGCGATGATGCCGCCCATCATCGCCACCGCCATCGGCCCCCAGAAGATCTGCCGGGCGATGGGGATCAGCGCGAGGCTGGCCGCAGCCGCGGTCAGCGCGATCGGCCGGGCGCGCGAGTCGGAGGCTCGGAAGACGGCCTCCCACCGGCTGGCACCTTCCTTGTGCAGCACCTCCACCTCGTGGATGAGGATGAGCGAGTTGCGGATGAGGATGCCCACCAGCGCCAGCACGCCGAGGATCGCGACGAAGCCGAGCGGCGTGTTCGAGGGCAGCAGCGCCGCGACGACGCCGATCAGCCCCAGCGGCGCGGCGCAGATGACGATGAAGGAGAGGCGGAAGCCCTGCATCTGCACCATGATGAGCGTCAGCATGATGACGACCATCAGCGGCACCACCTGGGCGATCGGGCCCTGCGACTCGGCGCTTTCCTCGACCGCGCCGCCGACCTCGACCTTGTAGCCCGCGGGCAGGCCGGCGGCGAACTCGTCGATCCGCTCGCCGAGGATCTTCACGATCGCCGCCGGCTGGTCCGCCGTCGCGACGGACGCCTTCACCGTCACCGTCGGGCGGCGGTTGCGCTGGTGGATGATCGGCGGCTCGCTGTCGAAGCGGAAGGT